>JBBEDP010000039.1:0-5267 GCA_040881235.1 Patescibacteria group bacterium | reverse complement strand
TGTATGACATCAAAATTAATTCTTTTAAGTAAGCTTTTTATAGTAGTTTTAGCATTATCAGAAAAATTTCGAACTATTAAAAATGGTTTTGTTGAAAAAATAGCTTTTAAAATAGTTTTTAACTGCCAAGGCTTCTCCGGACGTTTGCAGAGATGTATTTCTTTACAATATTTGGATAAGAACTCTATATGTTTTTTTTCACTTTCGTATTTGTAAAGAGCTACCAAATAAATATCATTATTTTTGCTTAAATATTTAAGTAAATTAAGAGTTCTGATTTGACCTCCAGAAGCCGGAGGGTAAGGTACGTATGGCGTAACCATTAAAATCTTCATGCCACTTTACTATAAATTATAAATGTAATTATAGCTTCGTTAGGCATGACCCCTAACGAAGCTTTTGAGTTTATATGAGAGAGAAGTGTGGTCATAATTTAAAGAGCGTGAATTTTTCATTTTGAAAGACTATTTCATAGCTAGTCTGAAATTCTACCTGTTCAGCTACTTCACCATTTAAAGTCGCAAAATAAGTATAACCCTTTTCTTTTAGTGTTGGTAAATCGCTGTATGGCGCAGGCGAGCCTCTTCTTTCTGATAAGTAAAGAAGCGTTGTATCTCCAACTGTATCGGTAATTATTAAATCTTCAGGAGTAGTAATATTATTAATAATTTTAGAAATATTTACCAAATCTGTTGAATAGTTATAGTAGCTTTTTACATAGTTGTAGGATATTAAATATGAAAAAGCAAAAATAAAAATTCCAATGATAAGACTGAATAAAGGTGATAAAAATTGTCGATTATACTTTATTATGTAAGTTACTCCAAGAGCTGTAAAAATAGCTAATGCAGGTAGAATCAATACTTGATAATATTCGTGTTGTACATTTCCTCCCTGAAACGTAAGCAAATAGAGAACTGAAGAAATTAAAATTGAATATAAGAAAAACTTTTTTTGTTTATAAAAAATACCAAGAATAAAAAAGAAAGTAAGATAACCTCCTAATATAATGTTATTTATTCTTTCAAAAAATATCCATCTGAAAAAAGCTGGCCGAAAAAATATGCTAACCTGTCCTTCTGAAGTATTAACTCTATCAATCAGCCAGTTAAAAGCGGGTACTCCTTGAGGAAACTGAACTATATATGCTCTCCATGCCGCAAATGGAGCGAATATTATCATCAGATAAAAGTAAAAAGACGCTTTTTTAAATAGAGCACTTCCATGTTTCTTAAAAAATAGATAAAAAATTGTTAATAGAAAAAAACCTACAGTTGGTTTGACAAGCAAAGCTAAAGAAAAGAAGAATGAAGATAATAGAAAGTAAACTATTGAAGCACTTTTTTTATTAGATTTGTTGTAAAGATAAGTAAAAAAAATTGATATAAAAGCTAATGACAACGCTGTTGTTTCAGGTAGAATAACTCGGGAAAAAAATACAAAAAAAGGAAAAATCGCATAAATTGAAGACCCTATAATTGCTGCGATATAACCAACTTCGAGTCGAAGGAAATAATATATTATAAAAATTAATATAAGTGAGAAAAAAGCAGTTACTAGCCGACCATAAACTTCAAGCGTTAGAAGCGGTAAATATTTATAGAACGTAGCAACTACAGCATTATATATAGGAAATTCAACAAATCTAAGTCCTTCTGGGTTTTCCATTCCCGACTGTATGCTTGAAAGATCATCGTATTGCGGTTTTAATAAGTTGAATTCTCTATTTACAAAGTTTCTTGAAACAGCAGCTGTGTCTGCTTGTCTCCATGAATGAAAATCAGCTAATGGAATATCGATTTTATATAATCGTAATAAAAGGGCTATTAGTAAAATTAATAATATAGTAATGAAATCTTTAATCTTCATATTAGCTCTTTATGTTTTTTCCTTTTTCAATCGTTAATAAATATCCTGTAAAAATACCTGCTAATAACCAAAAGCTAAAGGCAACCTTTGATGCTTCAAACACGTCTATATAAGTGGCGTTAATTAATAGAGCGAGTACGCCAAAAATAAATCCTAAATAAAGTTGTTTTTCTTTTTCATCAAGCCTTTTCCTACTTTTAAGGTGGTAAACTAAAATTGCACTTAATATATAAAGAAATAATATAGTACCAATAGCTCCAAATTCTCCAAGCCATCTTAAGTAATCATTATCTGTTGCTTCCGTAAGAGACGAAGCTCCTGTTCCAAAAAAAGGACTAGATATAAAGGCCGCGATAGCCCTTGGCCACTCAACTTGAAGGCGAGTTGAACAGGATATGTCGCAGAGTATCGTATCTTCAATAACAATAACAGATGCGATTTGATTTACCAAGTTCTTAAATTCAGCGCTATTTACTGATATTCCTTTAAGTTTTGCTTCTTCAAGAGCTTTTTTATTAGCAAGCGCTTCTATTTCTTTCTTCTCACTTTCACTTCGAGACTTCTGATTTTTACTTTTTAAAAGTGAAATTTCATAATTTCCAGCAGGAAGTTCTTTAACATTTATAGTTTGATCTATATCAACAGAACCAGTTTGTTTATTTACAAATATTTGTTTGAGTTGAAAGGTTTGTGCGAATCTTTCAGTTAGATCTCCAGATATAAATATCATTACTCCAGAAACAATTACTATAAAAAGAAATAGCAAAAATCTTTTGACAATGAAGAGAAATATAGTTGATGTAAAAGCGTATGCTACAAAAGAAATCCTTTGTACGGTATATACCAAATTGCTTATGGCGAGGGCAATTACTAATAATGCGAGCTTACTTTTTGTATATAGATAAAAACCGATCGTAACAGGGATAGATAAGGCCATATAAGCAGATAAATCAAAATGACCTCCAAAAGTAGAGGAGATTCTTGCTTCTGGCGTCAGATGTAAAATAAGTCCTCTTGCATACTCTGGATTTGCTGTTTGTACAGCAGGTAAGTCAAATAATCTTTGACCTATACCATATAAACTTACTAAAAATACAGTAGTAATATAAAGCATGAGCAATCTTAACAGTATTTTTTTTGATGTAACAAGTGACATTGCTACAAAAAAAATAGTCATATACTCAACGCGTCTTAATGCATGAAGAAACCCAAGTTGAAAAACCGGAACAGTGTCTAAAATAAAATGACCTACAAAAAAAGATATAAAAACAGAAACCCAAAATAATAGTACTGGAAGTAAAAACTTTGTCTGTAGTCTAACTTTTCCTCTAATAAGTTGTATTACAAATAATAAATAAAAGACACCTACAAACAAATCTTCAAGGCGTATGTAAATATATGTATATTCAATATCAATAAATGGAAATTTAAAATAAAGGGGTATTAAGAAGATAAAAATATATAAAAATAAATACAGTATGTTATTGTCAAGCCAATTCCACCACTTCAAAAGCTTTTTCATATGTTTCTATTAAATATCTGTTTTTAGTTACTTTTCCAATAAGCAGAGATACTTTTGCTTTTAATTTTAGCATAATAATTAGGCAAAAAAATGCCCACTTTGTATAATGCTTTTTATAAAAATAAATCAATCCTCTGAAGACTTGGATGACAGGGTATGATTTGCTTCCTGAGGACGCAAATCCGATATGAATAAATTTAGCATCGGGGTAAAAATAAGTATGAAGTCCTTTTAATCGAGATCTATATAATAAATCAACTTCATCCATATACATAAAAACACCCTCATCAAAGCCATTAATCTTGTTGTAGTATTCTTTTTTTGTCATTATACAAGCTCCTGAAACCCAATCTACTTTCTTTTCTATATTCGGTGATGTTCTTGTTAAACCCCAATAATCGCCTTTTAAAAATAATGCTGCAAAAACAACTAAGGGTGTAAAAAATGGAGCTGTTGAGGGTTGGGGACTCATGTCTTTATTAAATAATTTAGCTCCTACAAAATGTTTTTTATTTTCGTATTTTTTATAGTAATTTAATAGTTTTTCTATAGCGTTTTCGAGAGTTACTGTATCTGAATTAAGAAGGAGTATGTAATCGCTATCTGTTTTTCTAACTCCTTGATTATTAGCTTTTCCAAATCCAGCATTTTTATTATTTAAGACAATGTCAATGTTATTAGAATATTTCTTCTTATAAGATTTAAGAAGTACAACTGAGCCATCTTTTGAATCATTGTCAACAATCACTAGCTGATACTTTATTTTTGAGCCATCAAAAGATTTTATGATTGAGTCTATGCAGTGCTTGGTAATTAATTTTGTATTATACGAGATAATTATAATACTAATATCTGGTTTGCGCATAAGATTTAGTATAATTATAACACCTCTGGCTGGGTAGCTCAGTGGTAGAGCAATCGTTTCATAAGCGATAGGTCGAGAGTTCAATTCTCTCCCCAGCCACCCTTCACTCTATAAGTTGATTATCTTGTTTACTACAATAGAATAATTTAAAAGATATTTATTATTTAAATAAATCAAGTAATTTTTTAGTTGGAATCACTTTAGTGATCTTAACACGGCTTGTAAAAAAAGTACCTAAATATTCTTCTAATGGAGTGGGATTTGGAAATATTGGATCAAAAACAATATCATTCATTAGACAAATCACATGTCTTTGCCATGAAGTCACACCATTAAACTTCAAAGGTAGGAACTTTTTTGACCTTCCATCTTCAGCCATTTCTGCGCTTTCTATTTCAGCCAAAGTAGGCTTTAGGTTATCAGAAATAAGCGTTGAGGCCATATCTAAGGCAATAAATTCACAATAAGCTCGTCTACCATCTCTGAATGTATAATCACCTGATATTTCTACATAAAGTCCTTCAAAAGCTCTCATTACTACTATTGAGAATAATGGGTGCGTTTGGGCACCTGCTTCCTTCTTTGCCATAATATCCGATTATATCAGTCTAAACATGAATTAACCTATCGGTTTTTGTAGACGATCGTTGCCAAAAACCGTTAATTGATTTTTAGAAAATAATTTGTATACTATAGGGATAAATTCATTTATTCATGAGAAACATTGAAGGAGAGGCGTCTAGAGCAAGATTTTCAGGCGTTGAAAATAAAAACCCTAAAATTGGCAGAAAAATAGCATATTTTGCAAGTGCTGCTGTTGCTCTTCTTGGTTTGAACCAGCTTAAATTAGCTGCAACTTCTTCGGAATATTCTGATTTTTATGAACAAAATCCTCAAGTAAGATGGGCAGAGGGTATAGAAGGAGATTTTGAAAGTGAGATTGAAAGAATTATTTCTGAAAATGATTCAGAGGCATTACCTTAAATCGGCGAGAGTCTTCCTATAGTTACG
>JBBEDP010000038.1:0-5321 GCA_040881235.1 Patescibacteria group bacterium | reverse complement strand
TTTACTACTTTCTTTTCCGTTTTTAGTATTTGAAATTTTCGTTGGAATTATACAGGCAATAGTATTTTCAATGCTATCAGCTGTATTTTATAATTTAGCAATGCAAAAAGCGCATTATTAATCAAAGGGAGGTGTTATTAAATTAAATGGATGTAGAAGCAGCAAAATTAATCGCAACAGCACTAGCTATTAGTATAGGAGTTATTGGTCCAGGAATCGGTATTGGAATCGTAGCAGGAAAAGCAGTAGAAGCGCTAGGAAGAAACCCTGACGCAGAAGCTTCAATTAGAGCTACTATGATTTTAGGTATTGCCTTTACTGAAGCTCTGGCTATCTTTGCTTTAGTTATAGCATTGTTAATAAGATTTCTATAATAAAACATGGAAAATTTAGGAATAGACGCAAAATTGCTGATTGCACAATTAGTAAACTTTGGTCTTTTTTACATAATATTTAAAAAATTTATCGCTAAGCCTTTCCTTAGTTTAATTAAGGAGGAGGAAGTTAATGAAAAAAAACAAGAGGAACTTAAAGTTAAACTTCAAAAACAAGACGAAGATTTAGAAGTTAAACGAAGCGATTTTAATACTCAAATATCAAAAAAAGAAGACGATATTATTTCAAAAGCTAAAGAAAGAGCTAAGTCTGTAGAAGCCAAAATAATAAGTGAAGCTGAAGAAGAAGCTTTAAGAATTAAAGAAAAAGCGTTGAAAGAGATTCATTCTGAGAAGCAAGATTTATACAAACAAATTAAAGGTAAAGTTTCAAGTTTGAGTCTATTTATAGTAAATAAAACATTGAAAGATATACTTACAGAAGATGTTAAAAAGAAAATCACAAGCTCAATAATAAAGAATTTACCTAAAGATAAACATTTGTATGAAAATTAAGCCACGACTTAAAGAAGAATTAAGGAAATATATATTAAATAAGCTAAGAAACGAGTCTAAAAACGCAACTCTAATTTCTTCGCATAAATTAACTAAAGATCAAATTGATGAAATTAAAGTTAAGTTTCCACGCTTAAAAAACAAAAAAATTAATCTGCAAACAGATGAAGAATTATTAGCCGGATTTATTATAAAAGAAGGTAGCAAAGTAACAGATTTGTCTTTAAAAGCAAAATTAATACAATTTAAAAAAACTATAAATGAAATTACTTGATAACTATATAAAACAAATAGAAAAAGAAATTGATAGCAGCAGCTCGCAAGGCGAAACAAGAGAAACTGGTAAATTACTTGAATTAAAAGATGGTGTAGCAATTGTTGAAGGCCTATATAATGGGTTTTTTGGCGAAATTGTTGAATTTGATAATGGAGTTGAGGGGTTTATTATTGACTTAAGTGAAGACACAGCCGGCGTTGTTATATTTGGAGATTATTTAAGTTTAAAAGCAGGCTCAACAGTTAAAGGTACGGGAAAAATATTAGCAATAGATGTTGGAGAAGATTTGATAGGTAAGGTAGTCAATCCATTGTCTAAATCACTAGATAGTAAAGAAACTATAAAATATGACAAGCTCTACCCCATAGAAAGAATAGCTGCTGGTGTTGTTAAAAGACAACCAGTTAATACACCGCTACAAACAGGTATAAAAGCTATAGATACTATTATTCCAATTGGAAGAGGACAAAGAGAACTTATTATTGGAGATAGAGTTACTGGAAAATCAACAATTGCAATTGATACTATAATTAATCAAAAAGGTAAGAACTTAATTTGTATATACTGCGCAGTCGGACAAAAAAATTCAAAGGTTGCTTCAGTAATTGAAACTCTAAATGCAAACAACGCTATGGACCATACTATAGTTGTATCGGCTAGTGCGTCAGATCCAGTATCACTTCAGTATATTGCTCCATATTCAGCAACAGCAATTGGCGAGTACTTTATGGATAAAGGAAAGGATGTCTTAATCGTTTATGATGACTTAACTAAGCATGCTTGGGCCTATAGGCAATTATCACTTGTTTTGAGAAGACCAGCCGGGCGTGAAGCATATCCTGGTGATGTTTTCTATTTACATTCAAGACTGCTTGAACGAGCTTGTCGATTAAATAAAGAAAACGGTGGAGGTTCTATTACAGCGCTTCCTATTGTCGAAACTCAAGAAGGGGATATTTCAGGATATATACCAACAAATGTTATTTCCATAACAGATGGACAAATCTTTTTGGAAACAGATTTATTTAATTCAGGTGTTAGGCCAGCTATAAACGTTGGTTTATCAGTATCTCGTGTAGGTGGAAGTGCCCAAACAAAGGCAATAAAACAAGTTTCAGGCAGATTAAAACTTGATTTAGCACAATATAGAGAATTAGCAGCCTTTTCACAATTTGAATCTGAACTCGAAGAAGAAACAAAAAAACAACTAAACCGAGGCGCTAAAATAACACAAATACTAATCCAAGATAGAAATAAGCCGCTTTCCTTAGCAGAAGAAGTATGCATAATTTGGGCTGCAACGCAAGGCTATTTGGATGATATACCAACAGAAAAAATAAGAGAGTTCGAAGAAAAACTTCTAGATGAGATAACAACTTCAACAGGGAAAGCAATTGTATCTAAAATTAATTCTTCAAAAGAACTTGATTCAGATACAGAAGCAAAATTAAAAAAATTAGTTTCAAATTTGACAAAAACAAAACTATGAACTTGCGGTCAGTAAGAAAAAAAATCAAAAGTGTAGATAACGTAAAAAAAATAACCAAAGCTATGGAGTTGGTATCAGCTGTTAAAATGAAAAAATTTCAAGAACTTGCTGAGGAATCTACGCCATATCAAAAGTTTTTAGAAAGGGGTATCAGAAATATTGTTAAAAACCTAGAAAAAAGTATTTCAAGCTTGCTCCAAGCACCGTTGAATGCACAAAACAGAAATTTAATTGTTCTTATATCGTCAAATAAAGGTTTATGTGGCGCATTTAACATAAGTCTTGCACGATATCTCTTAAAAAATGCTGACAAAAATAAAACAGATATTGTCTCTATTGGAAAAAAAGGAACATCCTTAGCTAATAGCCTTGGTTTTAAAGTGGTAGAAGACTATTCTTCAAATGACCCTTATGAAAATATTTCTGCATTATTCGATAGTATTTATCAACAATATATTGAAGGAAAATATAACAATATCCAAATTTTCTATAATTCGTTTGTATCTCCTATAGAATATACTCCTGTAAACCAAACTCTTTTGCCTGTACAGTTTAATGAAATTGACGAGAATAGTGAAGTTCAAGATTTTTATAAAAATTATCTAATAGAGCCTTCAGCTGATCAAATTATGCACTCTTTACTCTTAAATTATGTTGAAGAGAAAATAAGATTCGCAGTCACTCAAACTCAAGCAGGAGAACATTCTGCAAGAATGATGGCTATGCAAAACGCAACAAATAACGCTACAGATATTCTAATTAATTTAACGCTCTTAAGAAATAAATTAAGACAAGAAAATATCACAAATGAGTTATTAGACATGATAACAGCAAAAGAATCAGTTGAAATTAGCAATTAATATGAATAAAGGAAAAATAGTAACAGTTAAAGGTGTTGTTCTTGATATAGAGTTTGAAAAGAAAAACACGCCAAATATTTTTAACGCCTTGCTTGTTAAGAATAATAAAGGTGAAACTCTTACATTAGAAGTTCAATCTATATTAGACGAAGGGCTTGTTAGAGCAGTTGCTATGGGTGATGTTTTTGGACTTTCACGTGGAACTGAAGTTTTAGATACTGGATCTCCTATTAAAGTTCCTGTGGGTGAAGCAACGTTAGGTCGAATATTTGATGTTTTAGGTAATGTGATTGACGAAGGAAAGCCTTTAGGAAAAGTAGAAAAATCTTCGATTCATAAAGAGGCTCCATCGCTTGAGGACCAAGAAGTAGAAAAAGCTATCTTTGAAACAGGTATTAAAGTTATTGATTTGATTTCACCTTTTATAAAAGGAGGTAAAGTCGCTGTTTTTGGAGGAGCGGGAGTAGGTAAAACCGTACTTATTCAAGAATTAATTCGAAATGTATCTACAGAACACAAAGGAGTTTCAGTATTTTCAGGTGTTGGAGAAAGAACTAGGGAAGGAAATGATCTCTGGCTGGAAATGAAGGAATCCGGGGTTATCAAAAGCACGGCTTTAGTCTTTGGTCAAATGAATGAGCCTCCTGGAAATAGATTAAGAGTTGCGTTAACTGCAGTTACTATGGCTGAGTACTTTAGAGATAAAAAAAACATGGATGTTCTTTTATTTATAGATAATATTTTTAGGTTTGCACAAGCTGGAGCTGAGCTTTCTGCGCTTCTTGGAAGAATTCCATCAG
Organism: Patescibacteria group bacterium; assembly: GCA_040881235.1. Lineage (GTDB taxonomy): Bacteria > Patescibacteriota > Microgenomatia > UBA1406 > GWC2-37-13 > JBBEDP01. The sequence goes on along the minus strand of JBBEDP010000038.1, from coordinate 1,005 downwards.
CAGTGGGATATCAGCCAACTCTAGCATCTGAGATGTCAGCTTTGCAAGAAAGAATTACCTCAACTAAAAAAGGCTCGATTACATCTATACAAGCAGTGTATGTGCCAGCTGATGATTATACTGACCCCGCACCAGTTGCAACTTTCGCTCATTTAGATGCCTCTTTGGCCCTTGAAAGATCTTTAGCAGAACAAGCACTATTCCCAGCTATAGATCCATTAACTTCATCCTCAAAGGCTTTAGACCCAGAAATAGTTGGAGAAGAACATTATAATACGGCAAGAGAAGTAATAGAAACACTTCAAAGATATAAAGATTTACAAGATATTATAGCTATTCTTGGTATAGAGGAGCTTTCTGAAAAGGATAAGATAACAGTATCAAGAGCTAGAAAAGTACAAAGATTTTTAACGCAACCTATGTTTGTAGCAGAAAACTTTACAGGAACTAAAGGGGAATATGTTCCAATTTCAGAAACTATAAAAGGATTTAGGGAAATTCTTGAAGGCAAACATGATAAGACACCAGAATCTGCATTCTATATGAAAGGTGATATAAAATCTGTAAAAAAATAATGAAACTCAGAATCATTACTCCAAGAAAAATCATTCTTGAGGAAGAAATAAGCTCAATAACCCTTCCATCTGTAGAAGGCGAAATCACAATTCTTCCAAATCACATAAGTCTTTTTTCAATGTTAAATGAAGGAGTAGTGAAGATAAAATACGAGAGAAAAGAAGATTTTTTAGCAATTGGAGGAGGTTATGTTGAAACAAATGGAGAATATGTCAATCTTTTAGTATCTAGAGCCTATGGACAAGAAGTAATTAATCAAGCTGCCACTGAAAAAGCAATTAGAGAAGCAGAGGAGTCTCTTAGAAAAGCTAAAACTACTGAAGAGAGGATTGAAGCTGGAGCATTGCTTAGACGTTCTATTGTTGACATGAAACTTATAAAAAAACGTCGCAGACCTCTATAATCGCCCTGTAAGGCTTTGCGCACTTA
>JBBEDP010000037.1:0-1012 GCA_040881235.1 Patescibacteria group bacterium | reverse complement strand
ATTTTATATTAGAATAAATTCACTTCCTGTAGCTGTTGGAACAGGGGGTGGATTTAATCAAAACATACGTCTGAACGAAGGTGAAAATAAGATATTAATTACCGCTGAAGATGAAGCTGGTAATACAGAAGAGCTTACCTTAACTGTCATTTACGAGAAATAAGAGCAAAAACAGTATAAAAGGATGAAGTAGAATATTGTCCATAAAAGAAAATACTATTAAAAACATTAAATAGAACTTAGCGCTGGGATTAATATACCACAAGCCTTTAAGCGCAAGCCCGAATGAAATCAATCCAATTATTCCTGAAGTAACTAGAATTGTAAGGAAACTTGATTGGTAAGCAGATACTGAATGTGATGGTAAGTTTCTGCTGATTTCTCTAATACTTTTTAAGTGGTTATATCCTATGCCAAATAGCGGACTTTTCTTCCATACAGCTAAACCTTCTTCATAATCCTTTGCTCTTGATTCGATGGAGTAAGTTCGTAGTAAGTTCACGCCTTCACCAAATGGTTTGGGTAATATCAATAAAGCAAATGTAAATACAGCAAGTACTACTATAATAAATTTTAATTTTTTACTTAAAAGAAAGTAAAAGAATAACGTGGTTAAGATAGATAAATAAAAACCTCTTGAGTAGGTCAATAGTCCCAACGTAACAAAAGTGATTATTAAAATGGTTCTTGAAAATACAGAAAAAGTAAATTTCTTATAATTGATTATTAAAAATAATAGTATTAGTCCAAAGATCGCTGAGGCTATTGAAGTATCTAAAAAAACTCCAAATATTCTAAACAAATGAGGATCCCAACCAAGATAAGTAAGATTTCTTAAATTTGGGTATAAAAAATACTGAATGAAAGAGGTAAGCAGTGTAACCACTGTAAAAAGCATTAATCCAGGCTTAATATATTCATCCAAGTCTTTTTGCGCTTTTGCGTAATAGTGTAAATAAATTATCGAAATAAAATAAAAAGACGTTCGCAAGAGATACAAAAATGCAGACAT
>JBBEDP010000036.1:0-5544 GCA_040881235.1 Patescibacteria group bacterium | reverse complement strand
TTTGATAAAGGCGGCAGAACTTGTAAATTCTTCTGGTGGAGAGTGGGGATATGTGACGGTTGTAATTCAAAAAAATGACAGAGACAAAAAGAAGTGGCAGGCAGTATTTGACCAAATGAGACAACTTAAACTTATTCCAATAATAAGGATTGCCACACAACCACAGGGAGCGGTTTGGGAAGAACCATCGGTTGACGATATTGGAGGATGGATTGATTTTTTTGAGGATTTAAATTGGGTTGTAAAGGATAGATATATAGTTTTATTTAATGAGCCAAATCATGCGGCAGAATGGGGTGGAAAAATCGACCCAGAGGGTTACGCAAAAATTGCTTATGAATATTCAAGAAGGTTAAAAGAGAAAAGCGAGGATTATTTTGTAATGCTTGCAGGCTTTGATGCATCAGCTCCTTCCTCATTGCCAAACTATGAAGATGAGGCAATATATTTAAGAAAATTAATTACAGCAAGACCAGAACTTTTTTCAGAAGAACTTTTATCGGGTTGGTCTTCACACTCTTATCCAAATCCTGGTTTTTTAGGAGGGCCTTTTGATAGAGGAAGAGGTACGGTATCAACATATGACTGGGAATTAACCTATTTAAATCAACTAGGTATTCAAAATACGCTTCCTGTTTTTATTACTGAAACTGGGTGGCCACATAGCGATAATAGCTCGCTAACCAACAGAACCTTTCCAAGTTCCAATATTGTTGGTGATAGGATTAAAAGCGCATATGAGAGTATTTGGTTAAATGACAGTAGGGTTCGTGCAGTAACTCCGTTTATATTAAATTATCAATCTGATCCATTTCTAGGTTTTTCTTGGAAAAAACAAAATTCACCAGATTTTTATGATCAATTTGAGATTACCAAAAATATGGCAAAAATTAAAGGTGAACCAGAACAAATTATAAAAGCTTCAATCGGACATACTTTCCCCAAAAAAATCCTAGTAAATTCAAGTTATAGGTTTAAAGTAAGAATAAAAAATTCCGGTCAATCTATACTTGATAACCTAGATGGATACAGGCTTGAACTACAACATAAAGATAAGGCAATAGAAAAGTACTTTTTTTTAAATCTTGATAATATAAATCCTGGTTATGAGTCTGAGATTGATTTGTATTTAAAAACAGGAAATGATGAAATAAATGAAAATATCAACGTGGTTTTATTTAAAAAAGACAAAAAAATAGCAGAAAAGAAATGGAGCGTCTCATTATTACCCTTACCAAAGTTAAATTTTAAGCTAAATCTTTTTCCTAAATTAAATAATAGCATTTCAGGTATAGAGATCCAGTTTTTTGATGATAAGGAAAAATTAGTCTATAAAAAAACAGGGCTTACAGCTGTAAAAGGAAAAGGTGAAATTAAAGATATTAAAAATATTTATTTAAATGGTAGATATAGAGTTGTCATACTAGCACCCTATTATCTTCCAAGACAAGAACATGTGATTTTTGACAATCAGGAAGAAGACATAAAATTTAATTTCTTGATTCCATTGGACTTTGATAAAGACGGGCACTTCGACTTACAAGATATCTGGGCTTTAATAAAAAAACCTGGACTATTTTCTTTGTTTAAAATCTAAGTCGCCTTAATAAGGTTTTTTACTTTAACTATTCTTTCCTCAATATTTTCTGCTTTTGAAAAATAACTACCAATATTCAAAAAATCAGGTAGATATTTCTTGGACATAATTAGCGGAATTGTTCTTTCGTTAATTCCACCATCAAGTGAAATATTAGACCTATAATTAGCAGATCTTAACTGTTCTATTTTTTCCAACGGATATTCAAGGAACTCCTGTCCTTGAGCTCTAGGAAAGACAGTCATTATAATGACATTTTCTATTTGACTTATATCATAATCTGATTGTAATTGGGCAACAGAGTCATCCGGATCAATAGCTATACCTAGTTTTATCCCTAAATCATCATATAGTATTTCAATTTTTGGCTTAGATTTGTAATGAAAGAAAACATATTCAATATTTATTTCTTCTTTTAATCTTTTCAATTTATCAGTATGATTTTTTGGATTTTTTACAATTAGTTGAAAATCTACTTTTATTTTTTTACAAAGTTCGCTGTGTGTGTCAATTGTATTTAATATATCATCTAAAGAAAGGGTTTTATTTTTTCCATATGTACCATCCATAATATCGATTTGGAAGTAATTATAAAAAGGTAAAAGCCTCTCAATTTGTGTCCAAAAACTATTTATGTCAGATGTGAGTATGGCGGGAACGATCTTCATAGATTAAGTATACAAATTAAATTGTTAATTTTTAAGTTAATGGGTTAACGCGTTAACGAGTTAAAATTCAAAATATAAAACTCTTAAAGTTTAAAATGGACTAACTGTCATCCTGAGGACAAAGTCCGACTCGTCCCTCGAAGTCCCTCGGACGAAGTGGGAAGGATCCTCTTGATGATAACAGGGATTCTTCGCTGTGCTCAGAATGACGGGGGGTTTGTTTTTAGATTTATAATTTAATATTTGTGATTTATATGGCAACCCGTTAACTCGCAAAACTCGTTAATCTAACAATATAAAATTAAATTTTGTTGTTTATAGTCTACAGACTTTTTTGACTATTTCTGATACTATCCAGAAATGGACATAAAGACTGAATCCTATGTAGCATTTTCTCATTTTTTAGGCATAGGCCCGATAAAAATACAAGCTGTTAAAAAATATTTTGGTTCCATAGAGAATGCCTACAAAGCGCCAGTTTCAGATCTTAGTAAAGTCTTAAGAATAAAGCTCGCTCAAGATTTTGTCGATTTCAGAAAAGAGTTTGACTTTAAAAGCATTTTTAAAAAGTTTAAAGAAAAAAATATATCTATAATTCATCAAGAAAATAAAAACTTTCCAAAAAACCTTCTTAATATTGCAGATCCACCAATTTGTATTTACGTGAAAGGGGATTATGATTCTTTTGATTTTGACGGAAAGATAGCGTCTGTTGTTGGTACAAGAATGCCAACTCAATATGGTCAAAAAACAACAAAAGATATAGTTTACACATTGGTTGGAGCGGGCTTTAGTATCATTTCTGGGCTAGCTCTTGGTATAGATTCAATAGCACATAGTTCGTGTCTAGAGAGCGGAGGTGCCACGATTGCTGTTTTGGGTTGCGGAGTAGATATTGTATATCCTAGCTCAAATAAAAATTTATACCAAGAGATTTTAAACAATAATGGATTGATAATATCTGAATTTCCACCAGGAATGACTGTGTTAAAAGGCCTTTTTGTTGCAAGAAATAGATTGATTTCAGCCCTTTCTAATGCAGTTATAGTAATTGAAGGTTCTAATCGCTCAGGTTCTTTAATAACAGCAAGGTATGCCGCTGATCAAGGGAAGGATGTTTACGCGGTTCCGGGATCAATATCTTCAAGAATGTCAGAAGCGCCAAATCTACTCATTAAAGAAGGTGCAAAACCGATTATTTCTATGGAGGATCTAATACAAGAATTTAATATTGGGCGTATAAAATCAATCTCAAAAATAGATAAAAGTAAATTAAATAAATTTGAAAAAAAAATTATAGAAAAACTGAAAGAAAATGCAAAAAACACAGATGAAATATTAGAAAAACAAGGAAAGGACTTACCTTTAATATTGCAAGCATTGACTAGTCTTGAAATGAAAGGATATGTTGTAAAAGGAGACGACGGAAAGTACTCAATCACGTAGCATAAATAAATACGAATACCGACTCGTCCCTCGAAGCCCATCGGGCGAAGTGGGAAATCCGAAACGCTACGTCATCCTGAACTCGTTTCAGGATCTGGTTGACAGCAGATTCCAAATCAAGTTTGGAATGACAAAGGGTGGGGCGGGAATGACGTAATGGGAGCATTTGGAATTATTAATAAGTAATCCACTTCTTTTTTACTTATACTTACTACTTGATTCTTATTCACATGTTCTACATTCCATGTTTCAAGTTTCACGTTACACGTTCCAAATCAAGTATCTTGCGTCATATGCTTTGAAAGCGCATCTGCCTGTTTATTATTCTCTCTTGGGATCCACTGAACTTCAAAGTCAATTCCATTAAGTAGTTTAAGCGCTTTATCAAGAAGATCTTTGAGATGAGGCATCTTTTTATGCGGATTCCATGTGGTTCTGCTTTTATTCCAACCCCATTTTCCGGAAACCATATTTAAGACCATACTACTATCTCCTCTGATGAAAAGCTTTTCTTTTAAATTCAATCTGTGATACTCTTCAAGTCCTTTTATAAGACCCATATATTCGGCGACGTTGTTTGTCATTCCATCCCCAGATCCTATTATGCCTGACCCTTCTTGGATATCCTTACCATTTCTTTTTAATACCCAGCCATATGAAGCAGTTCCTCCTGGATTTATTGGTTCGCAAGCGCCATCAAAATAAAGTTCAAGCATGAGTATGAATATCAACTTCGTCAGTTTTTTTAATCCGTCGGAGATATTTCTCTTCAGTAGTTGGCACAGTTTCTATAAACACATTTAATAGCCCAACAGCATTGTTAAAATCAGTATAGTCTGAGGCTAAAGACAATATATTTATATGATCTTTTTCTCTAGCATGTTGTACCTGATCTTTATTAATAGCTAATCCACAACGAATTTTTTTATGTCGGTTTGCAACTATATCTGCACCAACACCTGATCCACAAATTACGATTCCCAGTCTTTCGTCAGGCGCTTGAAGTACAGCTTCAACTACTTTCTTTGCAAAATCAGGATAATCATCATTTGCGTCATATTCATATGCTCCTAGATCTTCGATGCGAACGTTTTTCTCGTGTAAATAGTCAATTACTTTTTCTTTAAGTTCAAAACCACGATGGTCTGCTCCAATAAAGATGCGCATATTAACCAGTATGCAGTATTCAGTATAAAGTATCAAGTATTTTACAAATACATTATTTATTTATCGGTTAACGAGTTCACGAGTTAACGGGTTAATTTAAGACTCTAATTACTAAGTGCTAAACTCTAACTGGTTCGACAAGCTCACCATCTAGTAACATCGTGAGTGAAATCGAACGACAATATCAAAATACAAAATTTTAAATTTAAAACGCAAAAACTGCTACCTGTCATTCTGGAGACCACGTTATCGTGTACGATAGAATCTACTCTACGTCATCCTGAGGACAAAGTCCGAAGGATCCTCTGGAAGATAACAGGGATTCTTCGCCAAGTTTACCCTGAGCGAAGTCGAAGGGCTCAGAATGACAAGTGGGGTGATCAGAATGACAAACTGTCTCGTATTTCGAGCTTTGTGTTTAATTCTTGCTATAATCAAGCTTATGCAAAAGCCCCGTGTTTTATATTTTGGTACTCCTGATTTTTCTGCAAAATTCTTAAAAAAAATTCTTGATGATAAAAATATGCCAATTGAAATTGCGGGAGTTGTAACGCAAAAAGATAAAAAAGTAGGACGAAAGCAAGAAATTAAAGAATCTTCAGTAAAAAAATTAGCTAAAAGTAAATCAATCAGCCTTTATTATGATTTTTCATACGGAAAATTTGA
>JBBEDP010000035.1:0-5607 GCA_040881235.1 Patescibacteria group bacterium | reverse complement strand
AAAGCTTTCGAAGGTGAATCAAAAACTGATATTTTAAATCACTTTAAAGACCTTTATAAAACACTCGTATAAAAATATCTTCTACCTACTATAAAAAAATATTCCACTCAAAATAAAGACGACGCTGTTCTTGAAATTTATAAAAAAGTAAAGCCAGGAGAGCCCTTAATATTAGACAATGCTTACGATACTCTAGAAAATTTGTTCTTCAGTCCACGTAGATACTCAATGTCTGAGGTTGGAAGATATAAAATAAATAAAAAACTTGGGCTAGATCTTAAAGGCAACGAAGATGGATATTTGCTTACTAAGACTGACTTAATTGAAACAATTAAATATTTGATAAATATTACCGTCGACAAAGGCGGTTTTGATGATATAGATCATTTAGGAAACAGAAGACTTAGAACAGTTGGAGAATTAGTTGGAATGTATGGTATTAGAGTAGGAATGGTAAGAGCGGAACGAGAAATAAAAGAAAGAATGAGTTTAGTAACAGCGGATACGACAGTCAATCCATCACAAATAGTAAATTCAAAACCTTTAACAGTGGCGCTTAATTCATTTTTTAGAACAAGTCAATTATCTACAATAGTTGATCAAACCAATCCGCTTTCAGAACTTGATAATTTAAGAAGAATTACTGTAGGAGGGCCTGGAGGAATTGAAAAAGAAAGGGCTTCATTTTCCATCAGAGACATTTCTTCATCACAGTACGGTAGAATCTGCGCTATCAGATCTCCAGAAGGTCCAAATATCGGTGTTGTAACCTATTTGGCTTTGTACGGAAAAGTAAATGAATATGGATTTATTGAGACGCCATATAGAAAAGTAGAAAATTTAAAAATAACAAACAAACTAGTTTATCTTCAAGCAGACGATGAAGAAAAATATAATATAACTTCAGATACGTTAAATGTTGACAGTAATGGTAAAATCACCGATGATAAAATCGTAGCCAGACATAAAGGAGATATTGTTGAAATTCCAGCTGAAAAACTTGATTTTATAGATGTATCGCCAAGACAGGTTGTTGGAGTAGCGGCATCAATTATTCCATTTCTTCAAAACAATGATGCCAGCCGTGCTCTTATGGGAACTCACATGCAATGTCAAGCAGTACCACTTGTCAAACCAGAGTCCCCTTATGTTGGAACGGGTCTCGAAAGAAAAATTGCCTCTGCTTTAAACCGAACAATATATGCGCAGGATGATGGAAAAGTAGACTATGTAGATTCTGAAAAAATAATTATTAAAACGCGAGGCGGTAAAAAAACTGAATATAATCTTGAAAGATTCATAAAAACTAATAAAGACGTGGTTTTTGATCAAAGAGTTTCAGTTAATCCAGGTCAATCTATTAAAAAAGGAGATATTTTAGTTGATGGGCCAGCTACTGAAGATGGTAAATTAGCACTTGGTCAAAATCTTGTTATTGCGTACACCTCTTTAAATGGTTTAGGATATGAAGACGGCTTCGTAATCTCAGAAAGACTTGTTAAGGACGATGTATTAACATCTATATCAAGCGAAGAATTTTTAGTTGACGTAGTTGATACAAAACTTGGTCCAGAAGAGCTCACAAGAGATATTCCTAATGTAAGAGAAGAAGTCTTACAAAATCTAGATAAAGACGGTATTGTTGTTATGGGAACAGAGGTAAAAGGTGGAGATATTCTCGTTGGAAAAGTAGCTCCAAAAGGAGAAAAAGAATTGTCAGCAGAAGAACGTCTTCTCAGGGCTATTTTTGGAGAAAAAGCAAAAGATGTAAAAGATACCTCACTTCGGGTTCCATACGGTAAACGAGGCACCGTTGTAGACATTCAAGTAATTGACGCAAAAAAAGACCCTAACGAATTGGAACCAAGTATTGTCAAAAGAATTCTTGTAACTATTGCACAGCTTAGAAAAATAAATATAGGCGATAAACTTGCTGGAAGACACGGAAATAAAGGGGTAATCGCAAAGATTCTACCAGAATGGGATATGCCGTATCTTGAAGATGGAACTCCAGTTGATATTATCATATCACCACTATCTATACTTTCTAGAATGAATCTCGGACAACTCTATGAAACTTTAATAGGAATTTTTGCTAAGGAAAATAATACTAAAATGTCGTTCCCTGTTTTTGAAAGTATTCAAGAAGAGTTAATTATTAAAGAGCTTACAAAACTTGGAATACCAACAGATGGAAAAAGAGTCCTTATAGATGGTAGAACGGGACGACCTTATGATAAAAAAGCACTTGTTGGCATAGGTTATATTATGAAACTAATACACATGATTCAAGATAAATTTCATGCAAGATCGGTCGGTCCTTATTCACTAGTAACACAACAACCACTTGGTGGAAAGTCACAGATGGGAGGCCAAAGATTTGGAGAGATGGAAGTATGGGCCTTAGAATCTCACAGAGTTCCTTACACTCTTCAAGAAACACTTACTATTAAAAGCGATGACTTAAGAGGAAGAGTTAAGGCCTTTGAATCTATTATTAAGGGGCTTGATATCCCACAATCAAGTGTTCCTGAATCTTTTCATGTTCTTATTAAAGAATTAAATTCATTAGGATTATCAATTGATTATATATAAAAATGGAAGACATAGATAATTTAGATTTTTCGGGTTTAAAGATAAGGCTTGCGTCGCCTGAAGATATTTTATCATGGTCAAAAGGAGAAATTACAAAACCTGAAACAATAAATTATAGAACTTTGCGTCCTGAAAAAGACGGATTATTTGATGAAAGGATTTTCGGCCCAACAAAAGATTATGAATGTTATTGTGGTAAATATAAAAGAATTAGGTACAAAGGTATCGTTTGTGATAGATGTGGAGTAGAAGTAACGACTTCCGCAGTGAGGAGAGAAAGAATGGGACATATCAAGCTCGCATCTCCTATAGCTCATATTTGGTATTTTAAAGGACCTTCAGCTCCTCTACCTGTGCTTCTTGATCTACCGGCACAATCATTAGAAAGAGTTATTTATTCCGCGCTTTACTTAGTAACAGATGTTAATAAAGATAAGCAAAAAGAAGCACAAAAAAAACTTGAAGAAATTAAACAAGAAGAAATCAGTGTTGAAGAGGAAAATTTAAAAAATAATAAAGATGAACTTCATAAGACTTATATAAAAGAAAGAGCTACGTTGGATAAAAAACTCACTAATAATGAACAAAAAGAATTAGCCAACCAAGAACTTGCTCTTAAAGAAAAAGAACAGACGAAAAAATTATCAAATAGATTTATAGAGAAAAAATCACAAATTTCTGCCTTCTTCGACAGAATTATCAAAATCGCAAAATCCCTAAAACAATATGATGTTTTGGAAGAAGAAGATTATTTATTTTTAAAAGAAAAAACAATTACAAGCTTTATAAAAGTTGGTATGGGTTCTGAAGTAATATTTGACTTTTTATCTAATCTCGACCTTGAAAAAGCATATTCCAAAACTCTAAATGACCTTGCAGAGGCTAAAGGAGAAAAGAGGAATAAATTACTTAAAAGAGCTCGAGTTCTTGAATCATTTATAAAAAGTACTTCTTCTCCCGCATGGACAATCCTTACAGTTTTACCTGTTATCCCACCTGACTTAAGACCAGTTGTTCAACTCCCCGGTGGAAAATTTGCAACCTCTGACTTAAATGACTTTTACAGAAGAGTCATAAATAGAAACAATCGGTTAAAACAGTTAATTGATCTTGGGGCTCCTGAAATAATTCTTAGAAACGAGAAAAGAATGCTTCAGGAATCAGTTGACTCTCTTCTTGATCTTCAAAAATCAAGAGGAAGAGCTAGAACTAGAGGCGCTGCATACAAGGTTCAAAAATCGCTCTCCGATGTTTTGAGAGGAAAGCAAGGTCGGTTTAGACAAAATTTGCTCGGTAAAAGAGTTGATTATTCAGGCAGATCAACAATCATTGTTGGTCCAGAATTGAAAATCGATCAATGCGGAATTCCAAAAGAAATGGCAATAGAACTATTTAAACCTCATCTTCTAAGAGAAATTATTTTAAGAGGGCTCGCACCAAATATTAAAAGTGCAAAAAATTATCTTGAACAAAAAGATCCTGTCATTTACGACATTCTTGAAGAGGTTACAAAAGACCACCCAGTACTGCTAAATCGGGCACCAACCTTACATAAACTTTCTATCCTTGCGTTTTATCCTGTGCTTACAGACTCGTACGCTATTAAACTCCATCCTACTGTGTGTGCTGGATATAATGCTGACTTTGATGGTGACGCTATGGGTGTCTTCTTACCTCTTTCAAATAATTCGATTGATGAGATTAAAAAGAGAATGCTTCCATATCAAAATCTATTAAAACCATCTGACGGTACACCTATTGTTCTACCAAATAAAGAGATGGCTCTTGGAATATATTATTTAACTACCATTGATACCAAATATAAAGACTTAAAAGACGAAGACCTCAAAACAGCTGCTACTGAAGACGAAGCGATTTCTCTATACCAATTAGCAAAAATCAAACTTAGAGAACCTATGTTCGTAATAATAAATGGCAAAGCAATAAAAACAACAGTTGGTCGTATTTTAATAAATCAGGCTCTTTTTGAAGAATTAAGATTTATTAATAAGGAAATTAAAGCTTCTGATGTTAAACAAATAATTATTCAAGCTATGAAAATATATAAAGATAATGAAAAAATCGGGCAACTTATAGATAGTCTTAAAGATATTGGATTTTGGGGAGCTACAATTTCATCTGGTCTATCAGCTTCTGTTTTTGATTGTGAAATAATTCCTGAAAAACAATCAATAGTTCAACAAACAGAAAAGGAAATAGAAAAAATTAATAAAAGTTATAATCAAGGATTAGTAACTCTTGAGGAAAAAAGGAGATATTCAAACAAGCTCTGGATTGAAACTACAGAAAATCTTGCAGATAAAACTTGGGATGCACTTGATGAAGAAAACCCAGTAAAAATTATTATTAAATCAGGTGGTGCAAGAGCTTCAAGAGAACAATTGAAACAACTATCCGCTATGAAAGGGCTCGTGGTTGACCCAATTGGTAAAATCATCTCAGTTCCGACAAAATCAAACTATAGAGAAGGCCTATCCATATTTGAATATGTAATATCTGCTCGAGGAGCTAGAAAAGGTTTAACAGATTCTGCTCTTAAAACAGCTGACGCAGGATACCTTACCAGAAGACTTGTTGATGTAGCGCACGATATGATTATAAAAGAGGAAGATTGTGGTACCACAGACGGTATGACAATTACCCAAGTACAAGATAGGGGTGAAAGATTCTTAGATAGGGTTAAAGGAAGATATCTATTAAAAGACGCTATATCTCCAAAAAGTAAAAAAATAATAATCAAAAAGGGTGAGTTAATAGATGAATCAAATACTGACCTTATAATTAAAGAAGAAATAACCAAACTAACAGTCAGATCTCCGCTTTATTGTACTTCTAGATATGGTATGTGTATGAAATGTTACGGAGTTGATCTTGCAACAAATAATCTAGTAGAAATTGGAGTGCCCGTTGGAGTCATGGCAGCGCAATCTATAGTAGAGCCTGGAACACAGCTTACAATGTGAGTTAGACATTTTGGAGGAATTGTTATAT
>JBBEDP010000034.1:0-1042 GCA_040881235.1 Patescibacteria group bacterium | reverse complement strand
CAAGATTTCCTACCTCGTTGCTATCAATCTCTGTTTTGTCTTTTTGCTTTACCTCTGCCTCAATGTCAGAGATAATTTCTTCTATTTGGTCGGCGCTTATAGTGGTTTTTTCAGTTGATTTAGTTATTCCTCGTCTCAACTTATCTGGATCAAACCTCTCTCTTCTTCCGTCGCGTTTAACAACAAGTATCGGTAAGTCTTCAATTCTTTCGTATGTCGTAAACCTCTTTTCGCACTTAAGGCACTGTCTACGCCTTCTAATTACGTTACCATTATCTGATACTCGCGTTTCAATTACCTCGGTGTCGTTGTTATTGCAAAAAAGACAAAGCATTATTGTAAAAGAACAAATCTTAATTACAAGAATATAATATCCTTATATCTTGTGTACTTTTAAACTTTAAGACACTAATGGTAGAATTGCAAGACATCAAAATAGGTTAAAACTATATCAGCTGTTTAAGTTAGCCTCAAAAAAAAGTTTTACTAAAATCATTTATATAATTTGTCATTTTTTTGTTGAACAATAACAAAATATTAGACTATTAAAACAACAAAAAAGGCTTTTAGAATTAGTTGATTTAAAACCGCATTCTAACTGAATTGTGGATTATAAACGACTGACAAAATGGTAAGAAAAGTGTAACGTGAAACATGAAGCGTGAAACCTGTAGGTTAACTCACGGGTTATACGTTTTACGTTATAAGTTTCAAGTTACGCCCCCGTATGTTTTTACTCGATTTTTTATTTCCCAAACACTGCTTTGTTTGTAAAAAACTAGGTAAATACATATGCGAAAGATGTAAGGGGGCGTTATACGTGGTCAAACATGATATTTGTATTTATTGTAATAAATCAAGTTATTTAGGTTTAACACATCCTGGATGTGAAAGACCAAACGGCATTGATGGATGTGTTTTTTTGTATAAATACAATAATTATCTAAAAATAATTATAAAAACCCTTAAGTATAGATTAGTAAGAGATGGCTTTGAAGAGCTGATGTTAATAGTGCGTGATCCTCTGCGCACTAAGCTAGGC
>JBBEDP010000033.1:0-1043 GCA_040881235.1 Patescibacteria group bacterium | reverse complement strand
TTCGATTCCAATAATAGTTATTATGAAGCTTGTTGTATCTTTCCATAAATACAACTCCAGGCTCTGCAGATCTCCACGCTCCGGTTGTAATTAAGTCCCAAATTTTTCTTGCTTTAACAACTTTTTTAACGATTACTTTTTTCCCTAGTTTTTTCCACACTTCTATATCTCCATCCCACTTTTCATCATATTCTTTATCAGTTATGTCTGGAAATACTAAAGGCCAATCTGCATTTTTTTCAACAGCCTTCATAAACTTATCAGATACATTATCAGAAAGATTTGCGCCATTAATTCTGCTTAAGTCTTGTTTTACAGTTATAAACTCTTCAATATCAGGATGCCAGTCCCAAAGCATTAACATTAATGCACCTCTTCTTGTTCCTCCTTGTTGAATAATGTCTTTTGTAGCTATTGAAAATAGTTCTGCCCAATTACAAGGACCTGAAGAAAACCCATTTACCTTTTTAACACGAGACCCTCTTGGTCTTAAGGAAGATAGGTTTATACCTACTCCTCCACCTCGAGCCATTATCTCAATCATCTGCTTTAATGTATCAATAATTCCTCCTCTTGAATCTTGTGGAGATGGTATTACAAAACAATTATAAAAAGTTACGTTATATCCAGTTCCTGCTCCAGATAAAATTCTTCCACCTGGAACATATTTGAAGTCCTTCATTGACTCATAAAAGAGTTTGCTCCACTTCTTCTTGTTTGCGCCTTTTTCAACAGACACAACGGCGTCAGCAACTCTTTTCCACATTGCTTCGGGAGTTTTCTCAATTGGATTACCTTTTTTATCCTTCATTGAGTAACGATCTATAAATACTTTTTTAGATACACCTTTTAAGTTCATAATTTTTTAAGTTAATTTTTTTAATTCTTTTTCAAATTCTTCAAGATCAACAAATCGCCTAAAAACAGACGCAAACCTTATATATGCGACCTTATCCATTTTTTTTAAGTGCTTAGCGACAAGATTTCCTACCTCGTTGCTATCAATTTCTGTTTTGTCTTTTTGCTTTACCTCTCCCTCAATG
>JBBEDP010000032.1:0-5712 GCA_040881235.1 Patescibacteria group bacterium | reverse complement strand
GAAAGAAAAATTCAATTGCTAAAAACGCAAGAATTATTATGAATAATCCAAAAAATATAATTATGCTTCTAGAGTATTTAAAATTTTTAAGCCTTTCTGCAAAAATTTTATAAAAAGAACTCACTTTTGAAAGATAAGTTGAAAATAATTCTTTTGGTCTGTCTGTAAAATTCCTTTCAATCTTAGCCATAGGAGCTTGATCTTGCCCAATTGAAAATCCCATTACCTCCTTGCTAGACTGCTCCTTAACAACGCTTGGAATATCGGCATTCAATTGTTTAGAAAATACATTAATAAGACTATTTGTTAATTCAATTTCATTTACTATCTCTACTTTAGGGTGCTGTATAAAAATTTCTTTATCCCACGAATGAGAAATTATTGAAGAAACTTCTCTTTCAACATTTTTACTATCATAAATTAAAATTCTTGAAGGTAATATATTATCCACTTTTAATTTATCAAACGTTGGCATCAACGATTCCATAATATTCTCCTTTTTTTCAACCTGATCAATATAAATAAGTTTTCCATTTTTATAGAGAAATACCGTCAAGGACTTGTTGTCAACTTCAATAAGAATAGAAGAAAGCGGAATCCCCTCTTTTGAACTAACCAAATCTATTACTGCGTCATGAACTTCTATATAACCAAGCGGTTTTAATTCAAGGTTTTTTACCAGCTGTTTAACTTTTATCAAATATTCTTTTTTTATTTCTTTTTTATACTTATCTACTAGATTTGAATATACAAAAAATATACAACTATCTGGACTTTTAAAACCTTTAAGTTCCAGTCTATATAACACTTCATCGATATCTTCTAGCAAATTATCCCAGCCGTTGGTGTAATTAAATCTTTCCTTAACAATAATTGAAGGATTGGAATCTTCAACCCCTATAATATAAACAATGCCTTCATTTTCTTTTAAAAGAAGACCTAAGAAATTATTTTTTTTAATACCTGACCTGTTAAAAAGATTGGAAAGTAGTTTTAACATATATGCTAATTTTACTCATTTTTATATCTATTTATCACCTGGTCTACACCCTCTTTAGCAGTTTTTAGCGCAGAACCATATGATTCTCCATTTATAGTTGAATTGATTGCATTGGCTAAATACTGGTTAATTTGGTCATTTAAACCATTGTCAAATGTATAAGATATAGTTGGAATAGATTTATAATAATTTGCTTGTTTTATTACTGCGCTCAGGTGTTCATTTTGTGATTGAATTGCTCCAAGGTCTACTCTCGAAGATGCTGTAGGAAATTGCCTGGAGGCTATCTGAAGCTCATAAAGCTTTGTCATAGTCTCTTTTTCACTTAAATATTTTAAAAATTTCCATGCTTCAATTTGTTTATCTCCTTCAGAATATCTAGATACTCCTTCTACCCAGTAAGATGCAACAGATACTGGGTCTCCTCCTGGAAGTGAAGGTACTGGAACAACTTTAAAATTAAGCTCTGGATTAAGTGTTTTTATGCTTAAAATTTGCCATGAAGGAACGATTATCATAGCGGCTTTTTCCTGGACAAATGCCTGAAGCGCGCTAGGCATAGCCTCATCCCAATAATTATTTGGTGGTTCTGCAAATCGCCTAAAGCTTTCAAGCGCACCAATTGCTTCAGCAGTATCTAAGCTTTCAATATTTGAACCATTTTGAAGTAAAAAAAGCCCTAAAATATCTGAAAAGTGTTCTATGTTTGAAGACGTCCCTATGGCAATGCCTGAAGTTACTATACTTCCATTGGTATTTCTTACTGTTAATTCAGAAATGTTATTTATAACATCCTCCCAAGTTTTAGGTTCGTTATTTATGCCCGCACTTTTAAAAAGCGTATCGTTATATAAAAGAACCAATCCGTCAACCATTAACGGAATACCATAATAATTATCGCCTACTTTCAAATCGTTTTTGTACAATGGAAAAAATGTCTCTTCATATTCTTTAGTGCTCAAAATACTATCAGGCAGAGGAGATAGTACAGCTTTTATCTCAGGAACCCACGTATTATGATATCTATAAATATCTGGACCTTGACCTTGTTCACTCCTAACTAAAAGTTTATTCCTGTAGTCTTCAGGAGTCATTTTTATGTATTCTACTTTTATATTTGAATTATTTGCCTGATATTGGTCAATCAAAGGTTGCATAACTTCTTTATCTTCCCATAATCCCCAATATGTAAGCTGAATCTCCTTAGCATTTTCACTTCCTCCTATAAAAATCCTAAATACTATAAAAAACAGAATTAAAAAAGCTAGTATGGCGCCACCTATTAAGAAGTATTTCTTTTTATTATTTAGTCCACCGCTATCTGGCTCTGGCGCTGTAGTTGAAGTCGTAGGTGATAAGTCTTCTGCTTTTAATGGATCGAAGTTTTTGACATTTTCATCTCCAGTTACAGATACTGTTTCATATAGTGTCTTGGTTTGATTTTCTTCTGGAATTTGGTTATTATCATCCATATATAAATGATAGCAAATCAAGCACAAAAAGCTATATACCTTTTTAAAATTTCTTTTTTTGTAATTCTTTTTACTGTCGGTATTTCTTTTTTAATTATTAATCAAGTCAAATCACAAGAAAAACTTTTAGAAAACAGAATATATCCAAATGTAATCATTGACGACGAAAACGTTGGAAGTTTAACTAAAAGTGAAGCTCTTCAAAAACTTACTCCTAAATATAAGGGATTAGAAAAAGTAAACATGTCAATTAGATTTGATAACGAAAATATCGCTACAATGTCTGCTCAAAAATTAGACTTAAAGCATGATATAAAAGAAATTATCGACAGAGCCTACTTAATCGGGAGAGTTCCGCATTTTATGTCAAAGCTCAGACAAAGAGTTTCGACTATATTTAGGTTAAGTAAATATAACTTTCAAACTTCAATTCACTACAACAAAGCAGAAATAAAAGATTTCCTCGCACTTGCAGAGGAAAAATATAATAAGCCTGCAAAAAACGCTCTTTTTAATTTTGAAAATGGTAGGGTCATTCAATTTAGACCTGAAGAAGATGGTATTAAAATCGATTCAAATAAATTTTTAATTGATGTAAATAAGGAAATTTCAGATCTAAAACAGAAACGACAAAATAAGTTGATAGTATTAGAAAAAGAAATAATTAAACCTGAGATTACATTGGCTAACTCTAATAAATATGGAATTGAAGAATTAATCGGTGTTGGAACTTCTGATTACAGCCACTCTATACCTGAGCGAATTCATAATATATTAGTTGCGACTTCTAAATTTAATGGAGTATTAATTCCGCCTGGCGATAATTTTTCATTTAATGATATTATAGGAGACATATCTTCCCACACTGGCTACAAGCAAGCGTATATAATCAAAGCCGGCAGGACTGTCCTTGGTGATGGAGGTGGAGTATGTCAAGTTTCAACAACAGTCTTTAGAGCTGCTCTTAATAGTGGATTACCAATTATTGAAAGAACTGCGCACGCTTATAGAGTTTCCTACTATGAACAAGATTCACAACCAGGTTTTGATGCAACAGTTTATGGACCTACAGTAGATTTCAAATTTAAAAACGACACAAAAAACCACATATTAATTCAAACTGAAGTTGATAAAGTAAATAATATTTTAACCTTTAAATTTTATGGAAAAAGTGACGGTAGAAAAGTTGAACTATCAAAAGCAAAAGTTTATGATGTTCAACCACCCCTACCTGAGATTCGAGAAGATGATCCTACGCTTAGACGTGGCGCTGTTAAACAGGTAGATTTTCCAGCTTGGGGTGCTAAGTCAATATTCAATTACAAAGTTACAAGAGGTGATGAGGTAATATTTGAAAAAGAATTTTTTTCAAATTTTCGACCGTGGCAAGCAGTTTATCTTGTTGGAACTGGAGAATTTTAAGCTATCTAAAAAGCCTCGGTCTTCCCAATTTATACTTTAAATCCTGAATTTTCCGTTGTCCAATTAAGGTTGCAGGAACACCTCCTACTATCGCATATTCTGGAACGTCTTTAGTCACAACTGCTCCTGCTGCAATTATTGCGCCTTTTCCGATTATAGATCCTGGCAAAATTATAGCTCTTGGCCCAACAAAAACATAATCTTCTAAAACCACTGGTTTGTTTATCGCTGTAAAATTTTCATCACTACTATCATGTTGCGAGTTATATATCATTACTTCTGATGCTAAAGCTACATGATTTCCTATTTTAAGCTCATCTCGACCGTCAAGAACACATCTTTCACCAATGATTGAGTCTTGCCCTATAACTATATTTTTTGTTTGATAAAACTTAACACCCATATGTATTGAAGAACCTTTACCAATTTTTAGACCTGCTAGTCTATAAATAAATTTCCTAATTGTATGTGATGGAATATAGGACAGCATATGAACTATAAAAAGCTTTAGCTATAAAATCACGTTCTTTACTCGGTTTGAAAGTTTATTCCAAGTCTCGGATGGCGACAATTTTTTTCCTGTTTTATCCTTTATCATATTTGATTAATAATACACAGCTTCCTCTATATGTTCAACACGTCCTTATAAAGCTCTAATGTCTTTTTTGACATTTTTTTAAAAGAAAAATCTTTTAATCTATCTTTGTAATTAAAGCTTGGTCTTTTTTTTATAAAATATGAAATCTTATTTTCTATATCGTTTAAGTCGTAAGGATCAAATGAAACGAATGCATTATCAAGCAGCTCTTTAAATACATCTATATTTGATGCTATTATAGGAATTTTAAAATGTGCTGCTTCAATTATAGGCAAACCAAACCCTTCTGATTTTGAGGGGTGAATTAATGCAATTGCGTTTTTGTAGAAATCCGGCAATTTTTTATTTTCGATATTTTTAAATATTTTTACACGATTATTTAAATTTAGCTGACTTATGAGTTCTATTATTTTTTTTGAGAAGAAGTCATCTGGCCCGACTAAATATAAATTTATGTCTGTTTTTAATTTTGAATATGCTTTTATTAATGACTCAACGTTTTTATGAGGATAGAAAGTACCAACATACAGAAAGTACTTTACTTTTAATTTGTTGTTGCTTTTTACTTTTTTAACTTCTAAATACTCTCTTGTAACTCCTTCATAGATTGGAATAATTTTATCTGTATCTACTCCTTTGACACTGTCTAGTATCTGCTTTTTTACGTATTTTGTTGGCGTTATAATTTTTTTTGATTTTTTTACCTGAGTATAAAACACAATCCGAAATATGTTGTGTTTTAAATTATAAATTACTGAAGACTTTGTAGACGCCTTCCCTGTTTTGTGTTTTAATAACGTTGTGTCGTGTATGGTTGATATAAATTTTTTATTGTAGAAAATGGGAAAACTAAAATATGTGAAATGCATAAGATCTAATCTATCTTTTAAAAGAGCTATTAAAAAAATAAACTGTTCAGACAACGTATGCCATTTAGAACTTACACCCCTAACTGTTATATTTTTGTAAACTTTTCTTACTTTGTTTACGTCACTACTCAATACATAAGCTATTATTTGCAAGTTCTTCGGCGCAATTTTGTCAATATAGAAAAGTAAATTTCTTAGATAGACACCAACACCAGTTTGATAATATAATCTTGCATCTATTCCTAGTTTTTTCATGCAGTCTTTCGTTTTAAATCAATAAAGAAGAATACGAGTTTAGTTATGAAATTCGGATACTTATTAATGTAATGCTTTTTATAGAAATTTTTCATT
>JBBEDP010000031.1:0-5714 GCA_040881235.1 Patescibacteria group bacterium | reverse complement strand
GTACTCAAAATAAAATCATCTAAAAATATTCCAATCGGCTTTCCTATATTATTTTTGGTAGCTTCAGCAAATTTTTTAGCTCCTTCTTGTGAAAAATTTAACAATACCTGAGGACCACCTGAAGTTTGATCAAAAGTTACTTCTGCTTTTCTAATATCTCTACCTGTTAAAACTGGCTCTGCTTTAAAAGAAATTAAAGCTGGTTCAGAGGTGGCTTGTTGAATATCTAAGTCCAAATCTTGTTCTCTAAAGGTAAGCTGAGCTGTTTGACCTATCCTATCTATAGCATCCTGAACATTTGTTATACCAGGAAGATCAACCACAATCTTATAATTACTACCTGATTTTACTGTTTGTACTGAGGGTTCTGATACTCCAAAAAAATTAACTCTTCGCTCAATTACGTCTCTTGTTGCTTCTAATGATTCATCTAAATCTTCCTGACTTATTTTTGACGTATCAGCTTCAAAGGCTAAATGGCTTCCACCCTTCAGGTCAAGTCCGAGTTTCAATTCAAGATTAAACAATGGATTAATTGTTCGACCAAAGATTGTCGTATTTTTTGGTAAATCAATCCACAAGACAGTCAAAACTAAGATTAATACAAGTAATTTTTTTACTATTTTCATTTAAGAAGATCCTCTTCGAGGCCCATTAACATAATTTTTGGCTGTTTCAAAAATCTCCATACAAATTGATCATTATTCTTTTTTCTAAAATTAAATTCCTCTTCAGTCATCACTGTGTAATTGATTTCAGAACCAAATTCTTTCTCAACTTCAGATACAATACTTGTAATTTCTGGTACCACAACGGACCCAACTAAAAACAAATAAACCTCATCTTCTTTTATTTGTTGCTTCTTTGCAAATTTCAGAGACATTGACACAAACTTAACTTTACCTAACTTCGTAAGCTTGTCATATATCATTTTTGCAAAAGTCCCAGTTTTAGCAAAGATTCTTAAAAACTCTTCGTAAAAAACATAATTCTTATTTAATGTATAAAATACTTTATTAAGGCGTTTTTCCTTAAATAAAACCTTTTCTCCCTCTAATATATCAAGTTCTCTTTTTACTGCATTTACTTCCTTTTCAACCTCTCTTACTACTTTTCTCAAATAGTAGGAATTTTCTGGATTATGATAAAAAAGCTCCAGAACTTTAATTCTAGTTTGTGAAGGTATTATGTGATCAAGCATTTTTAGTATTCTACTTCATTTCCCGTTGGAAGTATTGCTACAAATATTTTTCCTGCAGTTAATTCAACCTCGTCTCCATCTTCAAAAAACAACACAGTGTCCTCTTCATCGTTTTTCTCCCAAGTTATTTCTATTGCTTTTCCGTCTTGAAATAAAATACCATCTCCATCTCCGATTATGTCATAAAGTAAATGAGCGTTGCCAGGGTAGCCATCGTTTGCACTAGATTCATCTGCAAAAACTACAACAACTGTTTTAAACTCAAGCTGTTTGTCTGTATTCATATCATTATGAGGTACTCCGCCATTTTCTCGTTTATAGCTATTGCTTTCTTTATTATATTTCCAAGTAACTGAATAGTTTTTTGAAAATTGATCCCAAAAACCAAAGCTTATGGTATTTATACTTCCTCTATTTGAAACTTTTGGGTCCTCTTTAAACTTTCTTGGGGTATATTCTTCATCCCATCGAGCTCCATCTTCATCAACATCGGTCAAGTCTCTGTTTTCTGCGGCATATTCCCATAATTTATCAGTTCCTGAATACATAGTATGCTCTGTTGCTCTATTTGGAAGCCTTTCATAATCTCTATAAAAGGCTGGAAAAGGAACAGAAAATTGGCTCAAGTCATTGTATAAATTCCACCCAATTTTTACTACCTCTCCTAGGGCATCTGCCGGACCAGGCGTGTTTGCTCCTCCAACATGCGCATAAAGAGGATAAGCTCCATAACCTTTTAGAAGTCTTAGAAAATAAATACGCGCCGATCTAACAGGACCAACAATAGCAGCATCCTCACATAAATATACTGCTAAAAATCTTGTTATTCCGCCTTCGGCTACTGCTTCGTAAATCACATCAGCGTTTTGCAGTCCAGACTGTGGTCTTGAATCTAAATGATTTTCTACTGCTATTCCAAGAGGTCTTCTTTTCTCCCACTTGTCTTTCTGGCCTTTTGAATAAAGCTGACCGTTTAAAGGACAAGGTTCTGTTATTGGTCCACCCTCGTCAACACTTATTCCATTTTGTGCAACATTTGGCTTATTGTAGTTTGCTAAAAAATTAATCTTTCCCTTTGACACTAAAAAATATGTCAGGGAACCAGATAGAAATAATATAACTATTGATAAAATTATTGTTAGTTTTTTTTGCATATATCTAAGCGCTTTCTTTTATGGCTTTTTCTTCTTCTTCAGATAGTTGATATTCGTTTCCTTTTCCGTTGACTACTTTTTTAGTATAAACTCTTAATCCGTCTGAAGTATAAATAAAGTTAACTAATAGTCCATTATTTTCACTATCTAGTAAGGATAGCACAAAGCTTTGGTCATTTCCAACTCTACCAAATGGGTTATATCTTATAACTCCAACTTTTCTAATAAATAGATTCGACCTGCCTATATTTTCGTGTAAATTCTTTTTAACTTCCTCCAACTCCAGGTCAATTCTTTTCTTGTCGTTTAATAGAGAATCTAATATATCATCAATCTTATTTTTTCCTGTCCTGCTTATTAGATTAAAATAATGCTTTCTTAACTTGAATAATAAATATGATAATACTAATAACCATAAAAAAACAGCTGATATCAATATGTAATTTTGCATTGTTTACCATTTTAATTCCTTTACAAATAAGTGTCAATATTAATAAATTTAAATCAAAAATCTATCCCTTACTATTTACGGGTCCTGTCAAAGATTCCTTGCACTACTTGCGAGGAGGGTTCCCACTAAGTAAATAAATTCGGTATCGAGCTATTTTGGATAGTAAGATTCTTAAGACTTTTATATTTTTTGCTTGATGTTTATCTCAATTTATATATAATCTCTGTGTATGCCTAAAAAAACAAAAAAGCAAAAAATACAGGCGCAATTAAGAAAAAAAGACTTTATTTTAAATCAAGCAAAAAAAGAGAAAAACCTATCAAAAATTCAATTAAAAGCAAAGCATAAAAAATTAGTTCTGCCTGATACAGTAGTCAATACTAAACAGGAACACTCAGCAACAACCTATTTTAAAAAGGATCTAGTAAAAAGTTTAATAATCGTCATAATCATCATTGCTATTGAAATAGTTCTCTATTTTGGTAGGATTAATGAATATTTTTAACTGAAGGGGGTGATTTTTAATTATGTCAGAAATGTATTGTGTAAAATGTAGAGCAAAAAGGGAGATACCAAACCCTGAAAGCGTTACAATGAAAAACGGCAAACCTGCACAAAAAGGCAAATGCCCAGTTTGTGGAACAGGAACATATAAGATTGGAGCTGCTTAATTTTAGCGCTCAAGTAGATTGAATTCTTTTACAATCTTATATTCCGGCTTAACGCCGTAATTAATGCAATCAAACAAGGTCAGCTTGCTGACCTTGAATGAAACATCAATGTCAAGTTTGCTGAATTTTTTCTTAAGCAATAAATATTGTTGCTTAGATGGGATTCTATACCTTGCAAGAGTTACGTGAGGTATAAACTTGAGTTTGGTGGTTGTATTAAACATGTCATTCACCCTACCAACAATATCTTCTAGCTCTTTGTTTCTAGAAAAAGCAAGATAAGCCAAAACTTTCTTTCTAATAGATAGCCTATTCTCCAAAGAATACATATAAAAACTATATGACTCAAATAGTGATTGCTCAACTTTTGAAATTATTTTTTCAGCAGATGCTCTCTCACCAAAAAAATGAACAGTTATATGATAATTATCACTTCCTACCCATTTAAGATCTTGATATTCTAATTTAATATCTTTTAGTCTAATATCAATTTGTTCTTTAACCTTCTGTGGAAGACTAATCGCTAAAAATAGTCTCATACTCTAATGCATTTGTGCTAGAAAAATTTTTAATGAACTTTGAAACTGTTAAAATCTTTCCCCCTGTTGCTTTAGCCATCCTCTTTTTATTCTCTAACATTTTGTCGCCTTTTGTAATTGCAATAACACTAGGTTTAATAAACTTTGTCATTTTAAAATAATCCTCGTCTTTGTTAAAAAACGGCAGTTTAATAACTAGATCTACGTGTCTTACAGCTGAAAGTACCTCTGCCCTCTCCTCTATATTATGGAATGGCTTTTTTTTCTTCTTCCTAAAAATTGTTATATCAGATTCTAGCGCCACAACTAAAAAATTTCCGTTTTTTTTTGCTTTTTCCAAAAACTTAATATGACCAAAATGTAGTATGTCAAAACACCCTCCAACAAGCACTACTTTTTTTCCTTTTAATAAAGTACTTATCTTTTGTTTATCTGAATATTCGAAAACTTTCATATTTTAAGACACAACATTATACAATAACAGTATATGTCTCTTATATCAGAGAGAGTTGATTCAACTCAAAAGGTACTTATAGTTAATAATAAAAATACAGACTTTATATCTTATCTAAAGCAAGTGCTTGAGAAATATAGTATTAATACTTATTTTTCTTCTACTCTTCCAGCAAATAAAGAATCCTTTGATTTAATTTTTATTCTAAACCCGCGACAAGATATTAAAGAATACGCACGAAGTGAGTCTAATTACATCTTATTCTTTATTAGAAATTCTAGTAAAGCAAACAACGTAACAAAACAAATTCAAAAAAAGAATATTAAGAATATCAAAGTAATTTATCTAAATAATGAGATATTTGTTGGTCGTGAATTAGAAAGAATCATATGGTTTATATTCTCAAATAATAATGAAACGCAGCTTAACATTCAAACAACTTATATAAATAATAGCGCCAATAACCAAGATCAAAAAAGGATATTCAAATATGTTCCTAAAAAAATGTGGATTAGAATATCTCTTATCTCGATCCTTTTATTTTTCCTATCAATAATTCCATTACTTACGGCTTCCTCATATTTTTTATATCGATCAGCAAGCGCTGTTAAAGCCAATGATAATCAGAAAGCACAAATTTTATTAACATATGCGAAAATTCCTTTAAATAGCGCAACCTTTATATATGGAATTACTCGACCTGCATATCTTATGTTTTCTTTAGCATTGATACCTGATAATACAATTGATATAAACAATAGACTCGAAAATATTATTGAAAAATCAATTTCTATTTCTAAAAACGGAGAAATATTTGTAGCCTCTCTTTTTGAAAAAAATAAAAACAGTGATCAAATAAACTCACAACTTATACGAATAGACAAAATTAAAGATGATATTAATCAGCTATCAAACGAATTGATACTCTTAAATCAGAAGGTCCCTGATAATAGAGGGTTTTTTGAATCAGTAAAATCAGAAGTAACAAAACTCTCTGAAGATTTGGTGAAAGCTCAAGCAATTTCCAAAGATATTAAAGAAATTCTTGCTTACAATGGGGAAAAAAAGTACCTACTTCTTTTTGCAAACAACATGGAATTGCGGCCAGGTGGAGGCTTTATCGGGTCTTTTGGAATTCTTACAATCAAAGATTTTACTATTGAAAACATAGAAATATACGACGTTTATGATGCAGATGGTCAATTAAAAACACATATTAACCCACCAGATCCAATAAGAAAATA
>JBBEDP010000030.1:0-5825 GCA_040881235.1 Patescibacteria group bacterium | reverse complement strand
TGAGCACTGGCGGGAGGGAAACTCTTGACAGGACCCGTAAATAAATAGAGTATCGAGGTATTTTGAGTATGATGTTATAATATATGATGCATGAATTTATAGCTGGATATGTTGATTTTGTCTTATCCTCTAATTTTCCACTTATCGGACTCTTAATCATTTCTTTTGCAGAATCGTCCTTTTTCCCTATTCCTCCAGACGTCATCATGATACCACTTGCGCTTATTACACCAAGCAATGCAATTATTTACGGGGCTCTTACTACATTATTTTCGGTTTTAGGAGGAATGCTTGGTTACTTTATTGGTCAAAAAGGAGGAAAGCCTTTAGTTAACAGGTTTATAAGCGAAGAGAAATTATATAAAGTCAAACTTTATTACAATCAATACGATGTTTGGGCGATTATAATTGCGGGTTTTTCTCCAATTCCATATAAACTTTTTACGATATCAGCTGGTTTATTTGATTTAAATTTTGGAAGGTTTGTAGTTGCTTCCATAATAGGAAGAGGTGGGAGATTTCTAGCAGTTGGTACGTTAATCTTTTTTTTCGGAGCTCAGATAAAAGAGTTTCTCACAAATTATTTAGAACTCGCAACTATCGCTTTCTCAATCCTACTTATTGGTGGTTTTTTTGTAATAAATAAGCTTTTAAAATCAAAAATAAATAAAAAGAAATAAATAATGCTTTATATAGTAGCTACTCCACTGGGAAATCTTGATGATATATCAATAAGACAAGCTAAAACTTTAGTAAATTCAGAAATTATTCTTGCAGAGGATACACGATCTGCTTTTAAACTTTTAGAAGCGATAAAAACAAAATTTAACTATAAAGTTATCGATAATCAAAAAATAATATCTTTTTATAAAGAGAAAGAATACCAAGAATCATTTGAAATTATTAAAGATTTGGAGGCTGGCAAAACAATATCTCTAATATCTGAATCAGGAACCCCTTTAATCTCAGATCCTGGTGAAATACTGTTGAAAGAAGTAATTAAAAGAAAAATTCAGTTTACTATTGTTCCTGGGTCTACAGCACTAATTACAGCACTGCTGCATTCAGGTTTTCCAGCACAAAGCTTTATGTTTCTTGGTTTTGCGCCTAAAGAAGATAAAACATTAAAAAAGTTAATTGTAAAAATCCAGAGAATATCCGAAATCGAACCTAACACAAGTTTTATTTTTTATTTATCTAAATATAGGTATAACAATACTTTAAATGTTTTTAATGATATGGTTCCAGACGCTGAAATCTGCATTTGCCGCGAAATGACCAAAAAATTTGAAGAAATTATTCGAGGCAAGCCTAAGAATTTAATGAATCTAAAGTTAAAGGGAGAATTAACAGTAGTGCTAACCTTCGTAACAAGTAAAAGTGTAAAAACTCGTTAACTCTTTATAGTGTGGCGCGTACCAGATTCGAACTGGCGATCTCCACCTTGAAAGGGTGGCGTCTTAGGCCACTAGACGAACGCGCCCGTACCAATATAGAGCTAATTATATCATTATCAGCTTCTTTATTTAATCTTTTTGGTAAGATCTGCTAACAATTCTTTAGCTAAATCCTTTCCTCCAAGACCAAAAGCTAGTCCCCCAGCTAAGGCAAGCATACCAATTATGCCTGTAAACAAGATTCTGATAATGTCTTGAGCAACACCAAGCTGATTTAGTACTACTAAAACTGTAAAGAAAACTATTACAGATTTTGTAAATACTGCTAATGTGTTAGCTGTTGTTGAACCGAGCGTTTTAATAGTTCTTCTTACGACGTTTGCTACCAAATTGGAAGCTACAAGTCCAACAAATCCTATTACTACAGCCACTATTACATTAGGTATATAAAACAGCACTTCATTTAATACTGTAGTTGCTTCACACAAACCCCATACTTGAAGCGTTGGGATAAGGAAAAGTATTACAACAGTCCATCTGACTATTTCTGAAATAATTTCCTCCCAAAGCTTGATCTCACCTTTGTCGACTCCCTTTGTCTGTAGAAAAACTCTTTCAAGTTTTAAAAAACCAAAAACAGACATTAGAACGCCTTTTAATACATTTGCAACTATAAGACCGATTATTAAAATCAATAATCCACCAAATAGGTCAGGTAAAAAGGCTACAAAGCTGCTCCAAAAGGGCTGCACGATGCTATTTACTGTATCGATTAACATATATTATCACCTCCTTTAGATTTATTTTAATTTGTAACATTTTCGTAAATCTTAATTACATGATTACTATATTGATTATCTAATTCAATAGAAACTATATCTATGGAGTGTTTAAATTCAGTAAGTTTTTTTATCTTTGAGTAATACTCAGTGACTTTCGTTATTTTACGTAGCTTTTTGGAATTTACTTGTTCATAAGGAAATCCTTTAAAAGTTGAGCTTCTAGTTTTGACTTCAATAAAATGTATGACATTATTTTTGGTAGCAATAATATCTATTTCGCCGAGTTTAATTCTGAAGTTTTTGTCAATAATGGCATAGCCATTTTTAAGTAGATAATTAGCAGCGACTTTCTCACCAATGTTTCCTGTCTTGTTGTTAGCAGACTTCATTTTTTACTATATATTTTTGCTCGAACTGCCTGTTGAGAGAGATTTCTTATATAGTATACCTTTGATTTTGTAGAGCTTGTTTGTTTTACTGTCTTTATATCTACAATATTTGGTGATGACAGAGGAAGAATTTTTTCTACTCCTATTCCAGCTTTAGAAATTTTTCTAATAGTTATCATTCTGTTAAGTTCAGATGCCCCTTTGATTGAAAGTAATATTCCTGTAAACTTCTGTTTTCTTTCTTTGTCCCCTTCTTTAATCTTATATTCAACGTCAAGTGTTTCGCCTACTGAAAATACTTTGTCTTTATATTTAAATGATCTTGCCATATTTACTATTATAACAACTTAATTTCTATTTTTTAAACAGGAATTTATAAATTCAATAAAAATTGGATGCGGGTTATTTGGCTTACTTTTGTACTCAGGATGTCCTTGTGTTCCTATATAAAAAGGATGTTTATTCTTAGGTAATTCTATAATTTCAACTAGTCCCTCATCTACTGAAACTGCGCTTATAACCAAGCCTGCTTTTTTAAAGTCGTTTATGTATTTGTTATTGAACTCGTATCGATGCCGATGTCTTTCAGAAGTTATTCCTTTGCTTTTTTCTATAAATGAATTGTGCTTATCATAAATCTCATACGCTTGAGTGTTTTTAATTACCTTTGCGTCCCAAGCTCCAAGCCTCATTGTTCCACCATAAGCTCTGTTTTTTAAAATTTTATGTTGAGTGGGTATAAGATGTATGACAGGATGTTTAGTATTTGGTCGATTTTCTGTCGTATCAGCTTTATTTAAATTTAAAATGTCTCTAGCGTAAGAAATTACAGCATGCTGCATTCCATAGCATAATCCTAAATATGGTATTTTTTTCTCTCTCGCATAACCAGCGGTTTTTGTCATTCCTTCAGCTCCTCTTTCTCCCCATCCAATAGGAACTATAATTCCATCAGGACTTCCGATAATTGACACGCCTTTTTTTTCTATTTCTTCAGCGTCTATCCAATTAGTTTCAACCTCACAATTATTAAACCAAGATGCATGATCAATAGCGTCAAAAAGAGCAGCGTATGAGTCTTTGAGCTGATATTCGCCTGTACCGAAATATTTACCTATAATTGCAATATTAATTTTATTTTTTTTATGTGATTTTATTTTTTTAATTAGTTTTTCCCAGTAAGCTAATTGCGGTTTTTTATACTTTAAGGATAGCTTTGTCTGTACAAGCCTACTTATATTTTGTTGGTTTAGAATAAGAGGAATTTCATAAACAGACTTTACATTATGATTAGAAATTACAGCTTCAGTATTTAGGTTGCAGAATAAAGCCAATCTATCTTTTCTTCTTTTGTCTAAAGGATTTTCTGAGCGCGCTATAAGTATATCGGGTTGAATTCCTAGTGCGTTTAAAGTACGCACTGATAATTGAGTTGGTTTTGTTTTAGGCTCTCCAAGATGGATTGGAGTTGGGATATAGCTGACGTGAATATGTATCACATCTTTAGGGTTTTTAAGAGTCAATATTCTCGACGCTTCGTAATAAAAAACATTCTGGTATTCCCCTGCAGTTCCTCCAAGTTCAATAATTATAATTTCTGATTTAGTTTTTTTAGCGGCAATATTTATGCGATTAATAATTTCATTGGTAATATGGGGGATAGCTTCAACGTCTTCTCCATTGTACTCGAATCTTCTTTCTCTATCGATTACTTCTTTATAGATTTGACCCATTGTTACAAAGTTTACTTTTCCCATTTGTTGATCAAGGTATTTTTCGTAGCTTCCGATATCCATATCAGCTTCTGTTCCATCTTCGCATAAGAAGGGATCTCCATGTTCTATAGGATTTATAGTGCCAGCATCTACGTTTAAGTAATTTTCAAATTTAAGAGGAGTTACTTTGTATCCTGCAGACTTTAAAAGTAAAGCTATAGAAGCTACAGTTGTTCCTTTACCGATTCCTGATATCACCCCTCCTGAAACAAAAATATATTTAAGCATTTTTTAATTTAAAAAAACTAAATTCAGTAAACTTACATTTTGGAAAATTTTCACATCCAAAAAAACGTAATCCTTTTTTTGAGTATTTAGTAACAACTCCTCCTCCACACTCTGTACATTTTTTATTTTTGACATAATTTTTTATTGATTCTGTATATTTACAATCTGGGTAACCAGTACAAGCTAAAAATTTACCAAATTTAGAAAATCTAGTATTCAAAGGCTTTCCACATTTAGGGCAATCTTTTTCTGATTCTTCAGTAATTTCCAATAAGCTATCATCTTTTTTAGTACTTTTAAGTTCAATCTCAAAGGGTTGATAAAAATCCTTTAAGACTTTGACAATTTTGCTTTCTCCAGCTGCTATTTTATCAAGTTCTTCTTCCATTTGCGCGGTGTAGTCAATATTAAAGATTTTTGTAAATTTACCGGATAAAAAATCAGAAACACTTTTACCAAGACCTGATGGTACTAAATAGCCCCCGTCTTTACCTACGTACCCCCTAGTTTGTATTAAAGAAATGATTGGGGCATAAGTTGAAGGACGCCCAATCCCCTTTTCTTCAAGTATCTTAATTAGAGAACCTTCTGTATATCGTGGAGGTGGGTTAGTGTCTTTTTCCTCATTTTCAAGATTTTTGAGATTGATTTCACTACCCTCCTTCGCAAATATTATATTTTTCGCTTTTTCAACAAATTTAGGATTCAGCAATTTTAAAAATCCATCAAATAATAAAAGTTGATTTTCAGATAAGAACTCGTAATCGTTATCGCTTTTTATATAAATTTTTGTAATTTTTGCACTTGCTTCTTTCATCTGTGATGCAACAGCCCTGTTAAAAATAAGTTGATATAGTTTTTTGTGATTAGCGGTCAATCCTTTTACAGTTTTAATTTTTTTTAGTCCGTTCAGGTAAGTAGGTCTAATCGCTTCATGAGCTTCTTGGGCTCCTTTAGACTTAGTTCTAAATCCACGAGGTTTCTCTAAAGCGTATTCTTTTCCAAACTCTTTTTCGATGTAATCTTTTGCTCCAAAAACAAACTTTGAAGAAAGATTAAATGAATCTGTTCTATGATAAGTTATCAATCCTTTTTCATATAAGCTTTGAGCTAGTCGCATAGTATATTTAGACGCATATCTGAATTTATAAAATGCATCTTGTTGAAGCAGAGATGTAGTAAAAGGCGGCGGAGGGAATTTGCTAATTACGTTTTCTTCAATATTTTGAATTTTAAATTTGCCTTTATTAATTT
>JBBEDP010000029.1:0-5845 GCA_040881235.1 Patescibacteria group bacterium | reverse complement strand
CCACCGACTCGGTGGTACTAAAAATTCAATAGTTTTTAGTTAATAAATCAAACCTGCGAGGTTTGATTTTGTTTGTTGCAACAATCTATAGGACACCGACTCGGTGTTTTTGGAATAGATTTGAAAATTTATTGGGTGCGTTTTCTTAAAAGAACTCCCCAAGAATATCCTTTTTCTACAGGAACATGTATATTCTCAAATTGATCTACCGTCCAATTAGTTCCTTCTAGGGATGCTCTGAATAAATCTGGTGTTAAATCAATTGGATGTAATTTTTTTGCCAAACCCCATATTTTAAACGGATTTTTAGTCAATCTAGTAGCTTCTGTAAGGGCTCCTTCTGCAGGATGAAACCGAGGATTTGGAAATACTAAAAAACACAAACCACCTTCTTTTGTAACCCTATCTAGTTCCCGTATAACTTCATCCACTTGAGGAATATGTTCTAGTGTGTGCAAAGAGATTGATTTATCAATAACTCCATCTCTAACTGCTAATCTCCTTGCATCCATCGCTGCAATTTTTTCTTTTGGGTGAGCTTGAAGAAAATCCTTATTTATATCTACTCCAATAACATTATCAGAATATTGCCTTAAGAATTCTAACATATCTCCTGAACCCATTCCAACTTCTAAAACAACATCGTCCCTTTTAGGTTTTAACCACTCTAATGCAAGATTTTTATATTCTTGAGGTATATCTCTTGCTTGAGCTTCCCCATATCTCAAATCGTAAAGACCATCAGAAGGATTTGTAATTTCCATTTATCAAATTATATCAAAACGATCCTCTTCCGACCAACTCGGTTGACATTAACAAATAACTTCCATTAGAATTGTGACTTACCGTAACGCACACCTACGAAGTGCAGTCCCTCATTAGTCGAGTCAATTAATATTGGGTTGGTGGGGCGGGCTAAATAGTAGGATTATTTAAGGATTTTAATGCTGTCTGAAGGATGGAGCCAGATTTGGATAGTTCGCTGTCTGACTGGATTTTTGCCTTTTCCGTCACGGCCATCATGTTCAAATATTGCAACCTGCTGGTATTTTCCAAGTTCCAATTTTCCATTTCTAATTGGTACGGTAACACTTGCATTTGAAAAAATAAGGGCCCTAATATGGGCCGCTGCATTATAGTCTTCATCCACTTCGTCACAAAATGGATTATCCTGACATCTGTGTTTATAATCAGATGTCGGATGTTTGTATTTTTTATGAACCCTCGTTGACCTTCTGTCTTCCGCAACATGACCTAATGTATGATTTACCATATCCTTAAGAAGGTTTGGCTCTGCAATCTCATTTACCACCACCCCCATTGTAGTATGTTTGCTACTTACCACAGCAAAGCCATCGCTTATCTTAGCTTTTTTAATAGATCTGTTGACTATATCTGTAATATCTCTTATGTATGTATGCTTCGTAGACTTAAATTCAAGCTCTTTTAAAAAGACCATATATTATTTTAAACAAGATTTTATTTTATCACACATGCTAAAATAAGTTCTATGCGACTATATAATACTTCGTCTAAAAGTATAGAAGAGTTTAAGCCCCTAAACCCACCTCTTGTAACTTTCTATTCTTGTGGACCCACTGTATATGACTTTACGCACATCGGCCATATGCGATCATACGTAAACACTGACATTTTAAAAAGATTTTTGCTTCATGAAAGCTTCCAAATCAAGCATATTATGAATATTACAGATGTAGGACATCTTACAGGAGACGACGATAGTGGAGAAGACAAACTTGAAAAAGGAGCTCGTGAAAATGATAAATCAGTATGGGATATCGCAAACTTCTATACTGACTTTTTTTTAAAAAGTATAAAAGCGCTAAATATCGTTCCTCCTCTCAAATACACCAAAGCCACAGAACATATTGAAGAGATGATAGAGTTAATAAAAAAAATTGAAGAAAAGGGATATGCTTATCAAACAGATGAAGCTTTGTATTTTGACACAGAAAAATATGAAGAATACGGGAAGCTGTCTGGACAAAAATTAGATGAAAAAATTCAACAAGCAAGAGAAGAGGTTCATTTAGATAAGAAGAAAAAGAATCAACAAGACTTTGCTTTATGGTTTAAGCGCATAGGAAGATTTAAAGACCATAGCATGCATTGGGATTCTCCTTGGGGTGATGGATTTCCTGGCTGGCATATCGAATGCTCTGCAATGAGTATGAAATACCTAGGTGACGTGATAGATATTCACAGCGGGGGAACAGATCATATCACAGTCCACCATGAAAACGAACTTGCTCAATCAACTGCAGCAACAGGAGAAGATTTCGTAAGGTTTTGGTTTCACAACGAGTTTTTGATAATTGATGGTAAAAAAATGAGTAAGTCTTTAAAAAATTTCTACACAATTGATGATATTAAAGAAAAAGACATTCAGCCAATAGCACTTCGATATTTATACCTTCAGACACATTATAGACAACAAATGAACTTCACATGGGAATCTATCAAGTCTGCACAAATCTCAATTGATAAATTAAAAGAATATGTCATACAGTTTAAACAAAGAAAAACAGATACTCCTGTTTCTGAAGAAAAAGTAGAAAGCCACGAAGACTTTAAAAAAAGGTTTTATGAAGCGTTATCAAATGATCTTCAAGTTCCACAAGCATTAGCAGTGCTTTGGGAAATGTTGAAATCAGATATTCCACCACAATTTAAGCTTGAACTTTTACTGGATTTTGACAAGATACTAGGTCTTGGGTTAGACAATGTTGTTCCAGAACAAATTCCAAACCACGTCATGAACCTTGCAAAAGAACGGCTTCAAGCACGTAATTCAAATGATTTCAAAACCTCAGATCGACTAAGAGCAGAAATAAAAAAACTTGGTTATGAGGTTAAGGATTTAAAAGAAGGATTTAAGCTCAAAAAAATAAATTAAAAACCCAACTTCAATTTAGATGACTTACCTGATTTAAGCACTTCAGACTCAAAAATATGGGTATACTTTTCTTTTTCCTTGTGTTTATCAATAGCGTAACCTACAAGCTTTTTAAGAAGTTCCTCAAAATCTACCCCACTTTTTTGCCAAAGATGTCTATATAGTATCCCAGGAAGAGTGTTTATCTCATTTGCAAAATATTTTTTAGTTTTGGAATCATAAAGAAAATCTACCCTCGAAATGCCGCTACACCCGACCAATCTATAAATCTGTTTTGCCATCTCTTGAATTTCTACAGTAGTCTTTTTATCAACTGACGCTGGAATTATCACTTTTTTAGCACTTTTTCCAAATTGTGTTCCGCCACCTTCAATATATTTATCCTCGTAAGATACAAAATCATCATCATATCCAGATTCTTGAATTAAAGAAGCATCTGGGTTTTCGTTTCCAATAACACAACACGTAAGATCTTTTAAATTAGACACCTCATTTTCAACAATTATTTTACTATCATAATGAAAAGCTACTTCAATACCGTCCCTCAGCTCTCTCGTATTTTTTACTTTGCTTATTGCAATTGATGAGCCAAGTCTTGACGGTTTCACAAATAGGGGATACTTAAGATCTTTTTCTATTTTTTTAATTACTTCACTTTGCTTATTCCATTGGTCTTTTTTAAAAGATAAAAAATCAGTTGTTGGTATTGAATTTGCTCTATACAAAAGTTTTGTGAATACTTTGTCCATTGAAATAGCGGATGAATATACGTCACATCCGACATATGGCGTGTCAAACATTTCAAACATCCCTTGGATAGTTCCATCTTCTCCATTTTGACCATGAAGCGCTGGAAAACCAATATCTATTACAATCCTTTTTCTTAAAACTCCCTTTTTGTAAAAAACCATCTTTCCATGAACTTCATTGTCAAGGTTCCAACCAGAAAGCCTCTTAAGTTTTGAAAGCCCAGCTTCTTGTCTAAAAACCTTTAAATCGCCAAGCTCATCCCCAATAAACCATATTCCACTTTTATCTATATAAATAGGTACGACGCTAAACCCTGCAGCTTTTAATCCCTTGATTATCATCTGCCCTGTAAATATCGATATGTCGTGTTCAGGATTCTTTCCTCCAAAAAATACTCCAATATTTTTATTAAACATAGTTTTCTGGCCAAATATTTTGAAATAATATGACGTCACCGGACTTACTCCAATTACTCATATCATCATAAACATCTTGCTGGTGATCAAATATCTTAATTTTATTATCAGGAAAATTGTTTTTCTTTAAGCCTTCTTTTATAAACTTCGCTGCGCTCGTATCAATTAAAATAACTAGATCTGCTGTTTTACTTAATATTTTAGCTATCTTTAAATGAATCTCACGGCTCTTTTGTCCTGCCTCGGCCATGCCTGGAGTTACGTAAATTTTTCTTCTGTTTTTAAACTCATTTAGGATTCTAATAGCCTCTTTTACACCTTCAGGGTTTGAATTAAATGTGTCATCAATAAACACCACATCATTTTCCACGTCATATTTTGGGTTCAGTCTGAATTGGATCGGAGTTATGTTGTCTATTCCCTTTTTAATGAAAGCCATTGGTGTATTAAGCGTATTTGCAACATGGACCGCACCTACAATATCATCAATTAAATATCTTGCCAGAATTGAAAGCGAAAAATTATCAATAAGTGATCTGCCATCGTAAAGACTAAATGTCAGTTTTAGTTTTTCTGGATTAAATGTTATGTCTTTTGCTTTAATATTTGATTTTGTATTTTCACCATAAAATATTACTTTTTTATTCTTTGTATGATTTTTATAGTTTTCTCTTACTAGTTTATTGGACATGTTCAAAACAACAAGCGCATTTTGTCTGGAGTAATCAACAACTTCAAAAATTGTTGCAATTGTGTTATTTAAAGATTTCATACGTTCAAAGTGCGCCTCGTTTATCCCTGTAACAACGGCTATGTTTGGGGGCGTTATATCGCATAGCTTTTTAATATCTCTTCTGTAGTATTCTCCCATCTCTACTATAAAAACATCATAGTCATTACTAAGTTGAGAAATAATCAATCTCGATATACCAACAGGAGTATTAATGCTATCTGGCGTTTTTAACACCTTATATTTCTCACTTAAGATCGTATAAAGTATCTCCTTAAAAGTTGTCTTGCCATACGATCCTGCTATTGCAATTATCTTTAAATCTTTTAGTCTTTTTATTTTTGCTTGTGCTTTAGATATTAGATATTTCTTAGAAAAATAATCAAGAGGGTAGAGTAATGCTACAGATATTGTAAGAGGAATAAAGAATAGTTCTAATCCGATATAGACAAACGTAATAAAAATAAAAAGATTTAATCCAGAACTAATAAGAGACACTATAAGAACTTGAAATAAAGAAAGAATAAAGAGCGATTTTACTTTACTTGTCCATACGAGAGGTTTTATTTGTTTTCTTCCTCTTTTTACACTAGGTAATTTAATCAGATAGCGGAATATAGCATACTCGTCAAGCTGAAGGACATATAGCTGAAATACCGCTGCTTTTAAAGGATTAAGATTAAAAATCATCATTTATAAAATTAATTATATACTCTGACACGATTTCAGGGTCAGTTATTATTAACATATGCCCTGCATCCTTTATTGTTTTTAATACCGAGTTCTTTATTTTTGTATTCATAATAAATGCGTCTTTTTTTGGAGTATCCTTGTCCTTATCACCCCATATCAGGAGTGTTTTTAGCTTTATTTTTTCCATATCTTTACTCAAATCTTCTTTTATTATTTTTAGATAGGTTAATTTTAAATTTGGCGTCGCAACATAATCGTCAGACCCAATCATTCTATAAATATTTAATCTCAGACTGTACATAAATTTTGGTTTGAAAAAAGGGGACAATACCTTAGCTA
>JBBEDP010000028.1:0-1086 GCA_040881235.1 Patescibacteria group bacterium | reverse complement strand
AGAAGAAACAAGAGAGCTTTTAAAAGAAGAAATAGGAGCTGCAGATATGATATTTATTGCAAGTGGAGAAGGCGGAGGAACAGGTACGGGAGCATCGCCAATAATTGCTGAAATTGCTAAAGAAACAGGTGCGTTAACTGTTGCTGTGGTTACTAAGCCGTTTGACTTCGAAGGTACGAAAAGAAAATTTGTTGCAGAAGAGGGTATCCAAGCACTACAAAATAATGTTGATACTTTGATAATTGTCCCAAATCAGAGAGTTCTTCAAATTATTGATAAAAAGACTCCGATACTTGAAGCCTTTAAAAAAATAGATTCTGTGTTGCACCATGGAGTAAAAGGTATTGCCGAACTAATTATGCTCCCAGGACTGATAAATGTTGATTTCGCAGATGTAAAAACTATAATGACAAATGCAGGTACAGCGCTTATGGGAATTGGAGTGGCCTCAGGTGAAAAAAGAGCGCTTATGGCTATAAAACAAGCTATTTCATCTCCTCTTCTTGATATAACAATTGATGCTTCAAAGGGAGTATTGTTTAATATAGTAGGTGGTACTGATTTATCAATGAGTGAGATAGACGAAGCAGTATCGATTATCTCTAAGAGCGTTGACCACGATGCTGATATTATTTTTGGAGCAGTAATTGACGAAAAAATGGTAGATCAGATAAAAATTACTTTGATTGCTACAAAATTTGACGAAAACAAAATTAAAACCTTTAAGTTTAGAAGTAATCAAGAGGATGAGGTTGAAGATTTACAACCAAAAAATCAAGACAAGCATGAATTGGAGAAAGCTGAAGAAGTTGAACGGCAAGTAATAGAAGATGAGATAGACGAAGAGGAATTTCTAGAGGAAGATTCAGAGTTTGATATTCCTGCATTCCTTCGAAAAAAATAATTTACCGTTATCCCAAATCAAAATAAAATTATTATCTTCGGTTCTTAAAATAATGTTCTTAATGTATTGATAGTTAGCAGCTGTTTTAGATATAATTAAACCTATGTTCGACAAGATACCGCCCAATTATGATTTTATTGAAATGGAAAAGAAGTGGCTGGACTATTGGGAAAAAGAAAATG
>JBBEDP010000027.1:0-6114 GCA_040881235.1 Patescibacteria group bacterium | reverse complement strand
GAGACGGTGTGAACGATGCGCCAGCTCTAACTCAGGCAGATGTTGGCGTTGCTATTGGAGCGGGTACTGATGTGGCTGTTGAAGCAGGTGATATAGTTCTAACAAGAAGCAATCCAAAAGACGCAGTATCTCTTATAAAACTATCAAGAAAAGTATATAGAAAAATGATTGAAAACCTTGTATGGGCTTTAGGATACAATGTACTTGCAATTCCTGCAGCCGCCGGCTTGTTTATGCCACTTGGCATAAGATTGACGCCAGAAATAGGAGCTCTTCTTATGAGCGTGTCTTCTGTAATAGTGGTTTTGAATGCTATGACGCTCAGAAATACTACATTATAGAAGTAATTTACTACATTACTCCGCTCTTAATGTTAAAATAAAAGCATGAGTAATGGGTTGATGCAACGGCTTTCAAATGAGTTCAAAAACAAGAATGTCTTGGTTGTTGGGCTTGGGTTACAAGGTGGCGGTATTGGGATTGCTAAGTTTTTTAGCGAACTTGGGTCTTTGGTAAAGGTAACTGACTTAAAAAGTAAAGATGAACTTCAAGATTCAATAGAACAGTTGAAAGTTTATGATATTTCCTATACTTTAGGCGAACATAAACAAGAAGATTTTCTCAAATCAGATATTATATTTAAAGGACCAAGTGTTCCCTGGGATTTACCAGAACTTCTTGAAGCCGAGAAAAAGGGTGTTCCTATAGAAATGGAAGCAGCTTTCACTGCTTCGCATTTGAAAGCTAAACTAATTGGAGTTACAGGAACAAGGGGAAAAACAACCACAACTGAGATGATTTACTCCCTGTTAAAACTAACAGGCAAAAAAGTGTTTAAAGCAGGAAATATTAGTGGAGTTTCAACTATAAACATTCTTAAAGACGCTAAGGAAGAAGATATAGTTTTGTTTGAATTATCTTCATGGTCTCTTTCAGGATTTCATAAAAAGAAAATCAGTCCTAACATTTCTGTGTTTACAAATTTTTACCCAGACCATTTAAATTATTATAAAAATCTTGAAGATTATTTTTATGACAAAAAGGCAATTTATTTACATCAAAATCAAGATGATATTAGTTTCATAAACAGTTCGCTAAAAGATAGAATTGATGACAAAGAAGTTAATTCAAAAATAATTTATTTTGATAAGTCGAATTTTGAATTTAAGTTAGATTATCTTAAAGGAGAACATAATAAAGAAAACGCAGCTGCAGCTGTTCTTGTAGCAGGGGAATTTGGAATAATAGATAGTCAAATAGAGCCTGTGCTTAAAGAATTTAAACCAGAAAGATATAGACAGGAAGTTGTAAGAAAAATAGACGCGGTTACAATAGTTAACGACTCAACCTCCACCACACCAACTTCAACAATTAAAGCAATCGAATCCTTCAAAGATAAACCAATAATATTAATCTTAGGAGGTCATAGCAAAAATCTACCAGTCGACCAGTTAACTAGTAAACTGGAAGACGTAAGTTATATAGTACTTATTAAAGGATCGCTTACAGATGAAATATTTCATGAATTAAATTTAAAATACAAAAATAAAATTTCTGAGGTATTTAGTGATTTAGATAGCGCAATATCATTTTCTTTTTCAAAAGCAAAAGAGTTAAACGAAGAATGTTATTTAATTCTTTCACCTGGGGCAACTTCTTTCGCAATGTTTAAAAATGAGTTTGATATGGGAGTTAAGTTTAACGAATATGTTGCAAAGTTATAAAAATATATATTTATTTGTTTTAGCATTGGCGTTTGTAGGTCTTTTTTTTATTTTTGAAGCGTCTTCAGTAAGAGGATTTAATGAATATTCCGACTCTTTTCATTTTTTTAAGCTTCAGGCTATGTGGATTACCGCAGGCTTTTTTTTAATGTTCTTTTTTTCTAGACTCAATTATCACAGGTTATATTATTTAGCATTTCCATTGATGCTTGTTACTATAGTAACACTGCTTCTTGTATTGTTACCGGGGATAGGAAGTTCTGCAGGTGGCGCAAGGAGGTGGATTGATTTGGGTATAATTAATTTTCAACCAACAGAATTAGCAAAGTTTTCTATAATAATATACCTTTCGTCTTGGTTCTTGAATAGAGAAAGAAAAAGATTCGCGTCATTTGTAGGTCTATTGTCAATCTTAATGTTTCTAATAATACTTCAGCCTGATTTAGGAACTGCAATTATAATATTTTCAATTAGCGTAGCGATTTATTTTATTGCTGGTGTACAGATTCATTACTTATTCTTATTTATTCCTTTCGCATTGGCTGCATTTTATTTTTTAATAAACATCTCACCGTATAGATTTAGGAGACTTACTGCTTTTTTAGACCCTTCAACTGATCCATTGGGAATTGGTTATCATATTAATCAAATATTAATATCCTTGAGTAACGGCGGCTTATTTGGATTAGGTTTTGGAATTTCAAAACAGAAGTATTTATATTTACCTGAAGCACATACTGACTCTATTTTTGCAATTATTAGCGAAGAATTTGGTTTTGTTGGAGGCTTTTTATTAATTTTAGCATTAATGGCACTTTTGTATAAAATATACGTAGTTGCATATAGCGCAACAGACAGGCTTGGAAAATATCTTGCAGGTGGTATTCTTGCATATTTTGGATTACAGATTATTATTAATTTAGGAGGTATAGTTAGTTTACTTCCTTTAACCGGAGTACCATTGCCTTTTATATCTTATGGAGGCTCTAATTTATTAGTTTCTTTTTCACTTATAGGAATACTTATTAATATTGCAAAACGAACAAAAAGGGTATGAAAGTTTTAATTACCGGAGGTCATTATACTCCTGCACTTGCTGTTATTGATGAATTAAGAGATCATGATATCGTATTTGTAGGACGTAAATTTTCAATAGAGAGTGATGATACAGAATCTCCAGAATTTAAAGAAGTTAGAGCTTTAGGTATTAAATTTATTCCATTAAATACGGGAAAGATTAATAGATTTTTTTCTTTGGGAACTTTTTTTAACTTACTTAGGATTTTTAAAGGATTAAAGCAAGCAAAAGAAATTATAAAAGAGGAAAAACCTGATGTAGTTTTAAGTTTTGGCAGCTATATTGGAGTACCCATATGTATACAAGCATGGATTAAGAAAATTCCAATTTATACGCATGAGCAAACTATAAGACCAGGTTTATCAAACAGATTTATCTCGCTAATGGCTAAAAAGGTATTTATCTCCTTTGATAAAACTAAAAAATACTTTCCGAAGTTTAAAGTAATTCTTACAGGTAATCCCATCAGAAAATCTATAATTAATTTTAAAGGTAACGAGTTAAATATAAGTACAAAAAGAAGAATTATTTTTGTTACAGGAGGTTCTCTTGGATCACATAGTATTAATATAGTAGTAAAAAAAATATTAAAAAAACTACTTTCTAAGTATTTTGTAATACACCAGACCGGTAGCGTTAAGGAATTTGCAGACTATGATAATCTAATTAATTATAAAAAAAGACTACCCGAGGATCTAAAGCATAATTATATGCTTAAAGAACATTTTAATGATTTTCAAATTGGAGAAATTTACAATAAAGCTGATATTTTAGTATCAAGAGCGGGCGCAAACACTGTTTTTGAGTTAATTTCGTTGCAAAAGCCTTCTGTTTTGATTCCTCTGCCTTGGTCTGCTAATAAGGAACAACAAAGGCAGGCAGAACTTTTAAAAGAATTTGGAGTATGTGAGGTTTTTTATCAGAATCAGAATCCGTTAAAATTAAATACTATAATAGATAGTGTGGTTAATAATATATTTAACTATAAAAATAATTTTAAAAAAATTTCTTATTTAAATAAACGCGATGCTTCAAAGAAAATTGCAAAACAAATACTCAAAACTTAAATTTTCTTTGTTATTTATCTCTCTTCTGTTTTTCTTTATATCGCTTATATATTATCTATATGAATTTTTAAAAGTCGATATTATAAATATTACTTCTGATCATAAAGTTCAAACATTTAAGGGACTAGAGCTTATAGAAAAGAAAAATCTTCTCTTCTTAAACACAAATAAATTAACAGCTGAATTAGAAGTTTTAAATCCAGAAATAACGAAAGTAAAAGTCAAAAAAGAATTTCCTAATGAAATAAATATTAATTATGAATTAAAAGCAGCTATTGCATATATAAAGGCAAATGATGGCTATTTATATCTTTCTGAAAATTCAAAAGTCATAAATAAAACTAAAGAATTACAGAAAACTGATAAACTGACTGAGCTTTTTTATTATCAGAGTTTTGATTACATAACAAATTCAGTAGGCTCAAGTTTAGATTTTCTTGATATTAAATATTCCCTTTCTTTTTTAAAAAAGATTAAAGATA
The DNA here is from genome assembly GCA_040881235.1 of Patescibacteria group bacterium. Taxonomy (GTDB): domain Bacteria; phylum Patescibacteriota; class Microgenomatia; order UBA1406; family GWC2-37-13; genus JBBEDP01. Next base: position 1,763 of record JBBEDP010000027.1, on the reverse strand, counting down.
GCGGTTTCAAGGCGAAAAGTATTGATATTGATAGTCCGAGTATGATACGATTAAATTTAGGCGATGCGACTGTCATAATAACAACAGAAAAGGACATTGACGGTCAATTAAACAATTTGGATAAAATTATTAAACAATTTAAAGTTGAAGGTAATTCCTTTAGTTTATTGGATTTGAGATTTGATAAACCAATAATAAGACTAAATTAGTATGGCAGAAGAATTAATTTGTGGAATAGATGTTGGGAGTACAAAAATAGCAACTATAGTATCTGTACAACCAAAAGACGACGATAAATTAAGGATTGTAGGCTTTGATGTTACAAGATCAAAGGGTGTAAAGAGAGGGTTAATTGTTGATATTGATCAAGTAACTGAAGCATTAGAAGAAAGTGTTGAGAAAGCAGAAAGAATGGTTGGTAAAAAAATCTCCAGTGCTTATGTTTCTGTAGGTGGCCCACACATTTCTTCGATGAATTCTCAAGGGGTAGTAGCGGTTTCAGATCCTCAAGCTGAAATAAACGAAGAGGACGTTGCTAGGGTTGTTGAAGCGGCAAGAGCAGTGTCAATCTCAAATACAAAACAAATAATTGAAGTAATTCCTAGAGGTTTTACAGTAGACGGCCAAGAAGGAATAAAAAACCCTATTGGAATGAGTGGAGTTAGATTAGAAGTTGAAACACATATAATTACTGCATCACTTACCAATCTTAAGAACTTGGACAGATGTATGTCAGATCTTGGATTAATTAATGATGGATTTATTTTTTCAGGACTAGCTTCTGCTCAAGCTGTTTTGACTGATACTGATAGAGAATTAGGAGTTGTGCTTGTTGATATAGGAGGCGGAAAGACTGATATTTGTCTTTACGAGGACGGGTCTTTGGCGTACTCAAGCTCTATACCAATTGGCGCTCGACATATTACAAATGATATAGCTGTCGGATTAAGAGTATCTCTTGATTCAGCAGAAAAAATCAAGCTTCATTTGAGTAAACAAAAGGATAAAGATACTGTAGATAATTTAAAAGAAGATTATGATTTGTCATCTTTAAAATTACCCGAAAGCATAAGCGCAATGTCGGCAAAGACTGTAGTAGATGGCATAATTGGTGCGAGACTTGAGGAAATATTTAAAATGGTAGGAGAAGAGATTGAAAAGAGTGGATATGGTAAGGAAATTCCAGCAGGGTTAGTTATTACAGGAGGAGGATCATTGACTGTGGGAATTACAGAAATTGGAAAAAAAGTATTAGGTCTGCCTTTGAGGATTGGAAGGCCAGAGAATATTACAGGTTTAATTGATGAAATTATAGAGCCACAATATTCTACAACCGCGGGTTTGATTTTGTATGGTAAAAAAAATATAATTGACCAGGATAGAGGCATGATGAAGTTTAATAAAATTTTTAAAAGCTTCTCATTTGGAAATACGTTTAATAAATTTAAAAGTATAGTTAAACAGTTTATACCATAAAATGTTAGTTAAACCAAAAGCTGGGCAACCGGCAAAAATAAAAGTAATTGGTGTTGGAGGCGCAGGAGGGAATGTTATAAATTCAATGCTTGAAGACGGGGGAATAGAGGGTGTTGAGTTCATAGCAGTAAATACCGATGCACAATCGTTGTTAAATAATAAAGCCGGAGTCAAAATTCAAATTGGTGAAGCACTAACTAAAGGCCTGGGTTCAGGTGGTAATCCTGAAGTTGGTAAAAGCGCAGCAGAAGAAACAAGAGAACTTTTAAAAGAAGAAATAGGAGCTG
>JBBEDP010000026.1:0-1116 GCA_040881235.1 Patescibacteria group bacterium | reverse complement strand
GGTCTCCTTTGCCCTATCCAACAAAAATAAATCCTTTTTGGAAATATAAAATGGAATATCGTATGATAGTTGAATTTCTCCAACAGCCATCACATGATCAAAGTGCCCGTGCGATGTAAAAATTGCTAAGGGATCAAGCTTTAACTCAAGTATTTTATCTAGTATGAAATCAGCAGAATCACCTGCATCAAAAATAAGACATTTGTCTTCTTTAATTACAAAGTAGCAATTCGTCTGCAGTGCCCCAACTTTAAAAACCTGTAATTTAAATTCATTCATTTCTGCTTTCTTTTTTCAATCCATACCAAGAAAGGAGTGGCTATAAAAGGAGACGAGTAAGTACCAGTAATAGTACCAATCAACAAAGAGATGATAAAGAATTTAATAGTCGAACCTCCAAAAAGTATAAGAGCAAGAAGCATGAATATAATTGTCATTGAATTGTTTAAGGATCTAACCATTGTTTCTGTAAGTGCCCTATTTGCACTAATTTCTATATTCTTGCTTCCTTCTTCTCTAATATATTCTCTTATTTTGTCAAAAATAACTATAGTATCGTGAACAGAAAATGACATCGTGGTTAGTGCGGCTGTAATAAATAACAAATCTATCTCTGCGTGAAAATAATAAGAAAGAATTGCATATACTCCAATTAATACTAACAAATCATGAAAAAGAGCGACTATTGCAGCAAGTGCAAAATTAAAACCTTTAAATGCAAATCCGATATATGCAAGAATTGCTAAAACACCAAGAGCTGTCGCTACGATCATCTTATTTACTGTTTCTCTACCAACAGAAGGACCAACTGTTTCAAAAAGCAATATTTTTGCCTCCCCATTTGATTCACTGTCTATCGTTTCTCTCAGCTCTTTTTCCTCTTTTTCTGAAAGCGCGTCAGTTCTTAAATTAGAAACTTCGTTGTTTACTGAATAAGAAATATTTGATCCACCAGCAAAATCAATCGATAAAGGAATGCCAAATCTAAAAACAAAAAAGAGGCCAGTTCCTATAACAACTAATGATATTAAAAAATATAAGAACCTATACTTAAGAAAATTAATCATAATATTTATTTTTGCTTATAGAAAATTTTAATAAGTCTTTTTGTTATAA
>JBBEDP010000025.1:0-6186 GCA_040881235.1 Patescibacteria group bacterium | reverse complement strand
CACGTTTCACGTTTCACGTTTCACGTTGTTAGTTTCACGTTTCACGTTTCACGTTTTAAGTAAATGTCTATATACTTTTTTGCCATATTTATTTCGTTTTTAGTAAACAGCCTTTTAATAGTTCCATTCATTAATTTTCTCTACAAAATCAAATTCAGAAGAGCGCATCAATCCACAAGGGATGCCTTTGATAAAAAAACACCTATTTTCGATAGATTCAATAAAACAAAAGCTGGTAGGCCAGTAGGAGGAGGTATACTGACAGTAATTTTAACCGTAATTTTGTACGCATTCTTTTTATTCCTGTTTGTATTGTTTGAACAACCACTTATTACAAACTTTCCATCCTTTTTTTCAGAAATTAAAATAATTCTTTTTACTTTTATAGCGTTTGCGCTTCTTGGTATATATGATGACTTAAATAAAATCTTTTTTTGGAAAAAAAAGGACTTTTTTGGACTCAGGCTTCGACATAAATTGATAATAGAAGTGATACTTGCAGGGATTGTTTCTTGGTGGTTATTTAATGATCTTAAGATAGATATAGTCCATATTCCTTTTTTTGGTGTGTACAATTTATCGTATTTTTATATTTTATTTTCCACATTTACGATAGTCGCCTTTGCCAATGCAGTAAATATAACTGACGGCATTGATGGTCTTGCTTCAGGAGTATTATTGATTACTTTGCTTAGTTTCTGGGTTATTGCACATACAATAATTGATGTTCCTACACTTTTATTTATAGCTGTTTGGATAGGTGGAGTAATTGCGTTTTTATACTTTAATATATATCCTGCTAGAATATTTCTCGGTGATTCTGGAGCATTGTCGTTTGGTGCAACATTGGCGGTTATTGGTTTAGTTCTTGGCAAATCATTTGCTCTTCCAATAATAGGGGGAGTCTTTGTCATTGAAATAACAACTTCATTAGTACAGTTATTAAGCAAGAAATTTTTTAATAGGAAGGTATTTGCAGTTGCTCCTTTTCATTTGTGGCTACAAAACAAAAATTGGGATGAACCAAAGATAGTAATGCGTTTATGGGTCATTTCGATACTTTTCTCCGTTTTCGGCCTCATGATAGCCTTCCTTAAATAAGAATCAAGTATCAATAAGCAAGTATCAAGAACTGGTAAAAAGCGAAGATATCAATTTTTTTGAGCGGGGAACCTCGAAGAGGTAGGGCTCCTTTGTCGAATAAAAAATTCGGTATCGAGCTTTGATGGATAGATTAGTAGCTAAAGTTTAATTAGTAGTTGACAAGTTTTGGAAAACTTGATATATTCGAATTATCGAATATGTATTCTAAATTATTTCAGTTACATTCCAAACTTTTAAAATCTCTCGCTCACTCAAAACGATTAGAAATACTTCAATTAATAAGAGAACATTCTCTTACAGTAGGTCAAATTCAGGAAATGCTCGATTTACCTCAAGCAAATTTGAGTCAACATTTACAAATTCTTAGAGAATCAGGCGTGGTGAAAACAAAAAGAAACGGTAAGCATATTTATTACAGCATAGGTCATAGAAACTTTATAAAAGCAAGCGATCTATTTAGGGAGATACTTATTGAAAATAATAACGATGAAATCTCAGATGTTGCATTTAAGAAAATGACTGATTTAGTACCATTGACACAAGACCCTGTATGTAAGATGAGAATTAGTCCAAAAGCTGCCTCCTTTGTACATAAGATAAAAGGCCATGAATATTATTTTTGCGGATCAGGATGTTTAAAGAAATTTAAACTTAATACGAAGATTTATATAAATACAATAAAAAAATGAAAACCAAGAATGTTATTATTATCTTTATTTTAACATCGGTAATTTTGTTCTTTGGTCTGTATTTTGTTTATACTTCTTTAAATACTAATTCTGTTTCCATAGCTTCGTATACCTCTCAAGATAAACAACGGCCAATTGTCATACTTGAAAAAGACTCATACGATTTTGGAGAAATGAAGGTTTCAGATAAAAAATCATATGATTTTGTTATCAAAAATACAGGCAAAATGCCTTTACAATTAACCAATATATCAACTAGCTGCGGTTGTACTTTCGCTCAAATAATAAGTGATAATAAAAAAAGCCCAGAGTTTGACATGCATCCTAAAGGTAATTATATAGCCGAAATATCCCCGAGTAAGAAAGCGACTGTTCGAGTAACTTATAAACCATATGTTATGCCGGTTTATGGTTTTGTAGAAAGGGAAGTATATATACAAACAAATGATCCGAATTATAAGGAAATTATATTAAAAGTCACTGCTAACGTTAAATAAGCATGGACGCAGGATTTTTCTTCGGAATTTCGATAACCGCTTCCTTTCTTGCAGGAGTATTAGCATTATTTGCGCCCTGTTGTATCACATTTTTATTTCCTGCGTATTTAGGAACTATTTTTAAAGAAAGCAAGAAGGTCATGTTTTACACCTTTGTCTTTGCGTTAGGGTTAGCATTTATTCTTGTACCAGTGGCTTTAGGGTTTAGATTTTTTATTGGCTTTTTTGACCAATTTCATAAAAGTATATATTACATTGGCTCTTTAATATTGATATTAATGGGAATATCAACTATAAGGCCTTTATTTACAATACCAAGCTTCATTCGAACAACTAAAAATATAGATAAAAATGTAAATGTTGGGTCTGTTTTTAGCCTTGGATTGTTTTCTGGACTAACTTCTGCATGTTGTGCACCGGTTCTTTTTGCTGCAATTACTCTAACAACTCTATCACCCACGATTATTCAGGCACTATTTGTTTCATTAGCTTATGTTTTGGGTATTGTATTTCCTCTTTTTATCATGTCTATGTTATATAAAAAAGTATCTTCAAGCTTGATAGTCAAAAAAAGACAGAGAGTATATGAGATTTTAAAATTCATTGGCGCGGGAATATTCATATTGTCAGGTGTTTTAATCGCAATTTTTAATTACCAAGATAAAATTCAGATGTACCAGACAGCGGAATCTTCAAATACTTTGCGACTATTTGTATTTGAGATTTCTAAAAACTTCAAAAATCCGTTAGTCGATATAGCTGTATTTTCAATTGTTTTACTTGTATTTATTTATCTTATTAAAAAAAATGAAAAAAAAGAAAACTAAAATAGATTATAAAACAGGATTAATAATTATCTTATTGATAATTAATTCTTTATTTTTTTTGATGTTTTTTAAACAAGGGTCATTAAATTTTAATTTTATTAATGAATTAATAACCAGTAAGGAACGAGGAAATCTTTTTGAAGATATAAACCCTTCTCAAGGATATGAAATAAACGCTGAATTTGGTGATTTAGGTCCGAAAATGCTTGATATTGGTGTTATTGATTTTGATAAATTTAATGATGTTTATCAGGATGGCAATGCATTGACAGATGAGGAGATAGATATATTAAAAAAAGGGTCCGATAAAAAAATAAAAATTACAAAAGAAAATTCGCATTTTTTACTTAATTTCTTTTGGGCTGTGGGTCTTGCAAATAAAACTAAGATACTGGACGAGGGAGATATGGTTAAATACTCAGAAGGAAATGCAGGGAACTTTGCTTCAACAGGTGGTTGGTCATTAGGTAAGTCTGATGCGATGGAATATTATTCAAACAATTTATTAATTCCTTTAACTGAAGAGCAGGAAGAGCTCGTGCTTGAAGTTTCTTCAAATATATATAGACCTTGTTGCGGAAATCCGACATCATTTCCTGATTGCAATCACGGCATGGCTCTTCTTGGTGTTTTGGAGTTAATGGCGTCACAAGGAGCTACAGAAATAGAAATGTACGAAGCGGCAAAATATATAAGTTCTTTTTGGTTTCCATCTACTTATTATGATTTAGCAAAGTATTTTAAAGCAAAAGAGAGTAAAAGTTTTGAAGATGTTATGGCAAAAGTTATACTTAGTGAAGAATTTTCTTCAGCTAACGGGTATATGAATGCTCGAAAGTGGCTTGAAGATAATAAATTGTTGGATGAAGTGCAATCAGGAGGAGGTTCTTGTGGAGTTTAGTAAAAGCAAACTATTGCTGGTATTTTTAGCTGTTGTTATTTTAATCCTATTTGTAAAAAGTCAGATAATTAATAATCAGAATATGATCAAAAGCAACTACGAAATAACATCAGTTTCTCCTGCAGAATTTAAAAAATTAATAATGCTTTCAAATAGATTTCTACTGGATGTTCATATTCCTGAACAAAAACATATACTAGGAACTAATGCTTTTATTCCTTATAATGAAATAAATCAATATTTAAGCAAACTTCCTAAAGACAAAAGGACTCCGATTTTAGTATATTGTAGGTCCGGAGCTATGAGCAGACAAGCTGCGGAAGATCTTATAAAGCTAGGTTATTCTGAAGTATATGATTTACAAGGTGGACTTAATGCTTATAATCAAAAATTTAATAATTAAATTCTAAAAAAAGGAAGGTGATGAAATGTGAAAAATAATAATCAAGCAATATTGTTTGGAATAGGAGGTCTAATTTTAGGAATGTTTTTATCAACTTATATTGCCTCAAATGCAATAAATACAAACAATACTCAAATGATGAGAATGATGGGTGTAGATACTAGGTCAATGACTCAGTATATGTCCAGTGAGGGTACGAATGAAATGATGGGTCACGGTAACGAGATGGGAATGGATGAGATGGTTGATGTTTTAAAAGAACTTCAAGGCGATGAATTTGACAAATCATTCATAAACCTTATGATTGATCATCACCAAGGAGCTATAGACATGGCAAATGAAGCTTTAATAAATGCAAACCATGACGAAATCAAAAATCTAGCAAAAGATATAATCACAGCACAGAATAATGAAATTAAAGTGATGAAACAATGGATTATAGATTGGAGGTATTAAAACGGTAAATATTAAAAAGGGAGGTGAATTAATTTATGACACATAATAAAATTATGATAGCCAATGCATTCGCTTTAGCAACGGGAATACTTTGGATTATATGTTCTTTATTTATTTATCTTTTCCCAAAGTTTTCATTGACAGTGACCAATTGGTGGTTACACGGAATGAATATTGATGAGCTTGGCCCATTTGCGCTAAACTGGAGTAACTTTATATGGGGAGGCGTGACCTTAATAATTTCCTTTTGGATCATTGGATACGTGCTTATGTGGAGCATAGGATTTTTAAATAAGAAATAATATGAAGGAAATAATATATACATGCCCGATGCATCCGGAGGTGAAGTCAGATAAGCCGGGCAAATGTCCTAAATGTGGAGGAATGGATTTAGTAGAAAAAAGAGAAGATGGCAAAACGGAAGAGCATGATCATTCAATGATGATGACAAGTCCAGATGCTGCTCAAAACTTTTTGAGGAGATTTTTTATAGTGACGTTTTTACTTCTTCCTCTTTTTGTATTAAGTAATCCAGGAAAAGCGTTGTTTGGATATTCCGAATTTTCTATACGTCATTATCTGGAATTAGCAGTAGCAACTGTTATATTTTATTTCGGATTTATTTTCTTCCAACATGCAAAACATGAAATAACATCGAGAAAATACGGCATGATGACTTTAGTTTCACTAGCAGTGGGCGCAGGTTACTTATTTTCTGCAGTCTCAACCTTTTTGCCAAATGCAAAAGGTGAGTTTTATCTTGAGATTTCAACATTAATATGGGTGCTTCTGTTCGGGCATTTTTTGGAGGCAAGATCCTCTTCTGCAGCCGGAAACGCGTTGCAGGAAGTAGCAAAACTTCTTCCAAAAGAAGCGCATCTTTTGCATAATGGACATTTACGAGACGTAGTTATTACTGAATTACAAGAGGGTGATGTGGTAAGAGTTTTACCAGGTGAAAAAACTCCAGCAGATGGAATTATAATAAAAGGAGGAGCAAATTTTAATGAAGCTCATATAAGTGGAGAAAGTAAGCCTATTAAAAAATCCATGGGAGATAAGGTAATTGCCGGTGCGATTTGTATGGACGGATCAGTTGATGTTAAGCTAGAGAAAGTTGGAGAAAATTCAACTATAGGCCAGATTAAGAAGCTAATATCTTCAGCCCAACAGACTAAACCTTCAGCACAACGACTTGCAGATAAAGCTTCAAGGTGGCTTACATTTATTGCGCTTGGCACAGCGGTATTAACTGTAGGAGTTTGGGCTTTTATAATAGGGCAATCCTTTGTATTTGCAATGACACTTG
>JBBEDP010000024.1:0-1129 GCA_040881235.1 Patescibacteria group bacterium | reverse complement strand
GAAGGTTATGAACTTGACTGGTCTAGGATATTTGCATATTGTGCCAAAAACAATATTGCTTTAGAAATCAATTCATGGCCTGAAAGATTAGATCTCCCAGATACGCTAGTTGTTGAAGCTATTAAAGCAGGAGTTAAACTTGTTATTAATACAGACGCACACGATAATTCTCACATGGGCAATATGTTTTACGGAGTTTCTGTAGCTAAGCGAGGATGGGCAAAAAAAACTGATATAATTAATACGTATAAATATAAAGATATAGAAAAATGGATAAGGAGGTGATTTTATGAGCACAACAACAATATTATTAATATTGGCAGGATTAGCGATTGTCTATCTAGTAGTAGTTTATAACGCATTTGTTGTATTAAAAGCTAGAATAGAAGAAGCGTTTTCCGGTATTGATGTTCAGCTAAAAAGAAGGACAGATCTTATTCCTAATTTAGTATCAACAGTTAAAGGGTACGCAAAACATGAAAAGAGTGTTTTTGAAAATGTAACCAAAGCAAGAGCAGGACTTATGAAAGCTCAATCAATAGACGAGAAAGCTTCAGCTAACAACATGTTAACAGAAACTCTTAAGTCATTATTTGCTGTTGCAGAAAATTACCCTGACTTAAAGGCAAGTACTAATTTTCAAGACTTGCAAAGACAGCTTGAAGACACTGAAGACAAAATTGCATATTCAAGACAATTTTATAATTCAAATGTACTTGAATTTAATACCAAAGTTAAATCTTTCCCATCAAATATAGTGGCGAATTGGTTTAAATTTGTAGCGCAGCCATATTTTGAAACACCAGAAGCAGAAAAAGCTAACGTAAAAGTCGACTTTTCGTCTTAAGAAATGAATATCTATAAAACTATAGCTGTGAATAAGGCGAAGACTTTTCTTTTTTTATTTCTCTTCATCTTATTTTTCAGCTTAGTCTTTTATTTATTGGGGAACGCTATAGGAGATCCAAACACATATTTTTTGGTCGGGTTCATAATTTCACTATTAACTGGCTTTTTTTCTTATTTTTATTCAGATAAATATATAGTTTTTGCTACTAAAGCAAAACCAGCAACCAAAAAAGAATATTTTGATTACTATACAACTACAGAAAATCTTACAATAGCAGCG
>JBBEDP010000023.1:0-1157 GCA_040881235.1 Patescibacteria group bacterium | reverse complement strand
TTCTTATTTTTATTCAGACAAATACATAGTTTTTGCCACTAAAGCAAAACCAGCAACTAAAAAAGAATATTTTGATTACTATACAACTACAGAAAATCTTACAATAGCAGCGGGTATTCCTATGCCAAAGCTTTATGTAATCGAAACTGAGGCATTAAATGCTTTTGCAACCGGTAGAAATCCAAAGCATGCATTAGTCTGCATAACAACAGGCTTGCTAAACCGACTAGAACGAAGCGAAATTGAGGCTGTCATTTCACACGAACTGAGTCATATTAAAAATTACGATATTCTTATAGCATCAATCGTGACCATACTTGTTGGAACATTGGTACTTGCAGTTGACTTTGTATCACGAGGATGGATGTATGGAAGATTTGGACGAGATAATAGAAGTAGCTCATACTTAACAGTAATATTATTTCTTATCGTAATAATCTTAGCTCCATTACTAGCAACACTAATTCAATTAGCAATATCAAGAAAAAGAGAATATTTAGCTGATGCAAGCGGAGCATTGCTTACAAGAAATCCAGATAGCCTAGCAAAAGCATTAGAAAAAATGGATATAGACTCACAACCAATGAAATCAGCATCAGGTGCTACAGCACATCTATTTATTACAAACCCATTAAAAACTAAGAATGTAAAATCCAAGATAGCAGGACTATTTAGTACTCACCCTCCAATCAAAGAAAGGATAAGAATTCTTCGTTTAATGTAAAACATAAAATGAAAGAGGCAGCCAAAATAAATCTTATAATCGATAAGAATTTAAAAAATAAAAATTATCAAATATTTATAATTCGTACCCAAAAATTTAAGGAAAATAAAAAATATATACAAGAAATAGCTGCGACGATTATTGACGCTTATAATCTTTGTAAAAAAAGAGACAATAAAAGTATTAGCTGGTTTGCTGTAATTTCAGAGAAAGTAATAGCAGTTTCCCAAGGAAGATCTTTTTTAATTAAAGATATCAAGCCTAGACTTATGGCGCGTATTCTATACAGATTTGTACGCAAAAACCCTTTTGGTATAGGGCTAAGGAGTCCCTGGACTATGGAACTTGCCATAAGAGAGGCAGGAATTTCAAAAATAATATACGCTTCTGTTCTTTCTGCAATTACTCGACCATTTGGAATTAAAGGGCTTTT
>JBBEDP010000022.1:0-6669 GCA_040881235.1 Patescibacteria group bacterium | reverse complement strand
ATCAAACCACAACGTCATCCTGAGGACAAAGTCCGAAGGATCCTCTTGAGGATAATAGGGATTCTTCGCTGCGCTCAGAATGACAGTTATGGTTTGGTAATTGGATGTTGAACATTGGATATTGTTTGTTTCTTGTAATATTGGTTATTGTATCTTTTTATTGTGTTATAGTAATATTATGAAGAAAAAATCAATCATCTGGATGGGCATATTTGTGTTTCTTATTGCTCTAAATCTACTTATTACTTTAAAATATATGTCCCGAGTAAGCAAGGTAAATGCCGCCCTTTTGATACTTGAAGAAATTGATCAATCGTCCCTTTCAGACTACGAAGTGACAAGTGAGGGATCAGTCGCATACGACAAAAGGATCACAAATCTAAAAAGCTTTTTTAGAAAATATAATTCACCTCTTTTTGATTATTCAGAACATATTGTAAAAAAATCAGACCAATATAAACTTGACTATAGACTACTTCCGGCAATTGCTATGAAAGAATCTACTTTGTGCAAAAACATTCCTACAAACTCACACAACTGTTGGGGGTGGGGGATTTATGGAAATAAAGTCACTAGATTTGATTCATATGAAGACGCAATTAGCACAATTTCAAAAGGTCTAAAGGAAAACTATATTGATAAAGGATTTGTCACAACAGCTCAAATCATGCAAAAATATACACCTTCTTCAAATGGTAGCTGGGCAAGAACTGTAAATCTTGTAATGAATATTCTTGAGTAATTATTGTACTGATCTGGAAGACTGAAGCTCTTGTGAAAGCGAATATTGAGTGCCTTTTTTCTTAGAAAGGTTTGCAAATAACGAACCTCTTTTTTTTCTTTTTGTTTTTAAAGCTTCAAACCAAGTGCTTGATTCGCCAATTTTTAGTCTCAAAGTTCTAAGAAATGAAACAACGAGCTGTAAAAATCTGACATTATAAACACCTTGATTTTCCGATACGTTTTCAACAGCTAATTTTTCCGCCTCCTGAACTTGAGATATAAGAGCTGAATCTGCTTTTTTTATAGCTTCTATCTCCTGTTTAATCTGGTTCATCAACTCTTTTATTTGAGAAGCTGTGTTTTCGCTTTCGTTATACTCCTTCTTGTCAAATAGTTTAAACTCTTGCTTTGTTGGTCTTTTCTTAGCTTCTTTTTTTTGATAACCTTCTAAGTTTTGGCCAAAAAATTGCTCAAGAACTCCAGATCCCATTTTTTTGAGTTGAGAAGTACTAGATACTGTAGTCTGCTTATCCTCTTCAAGAGTCTCTATAAAGTTTCTATTTACTCTATTCTGCTTTTTACTGTCTTGATTGTTTTGGCTTGTCATGGTAGTGATATACTACTACAGGTTTAGAAGATATTCAAGTGTCTTTTGCTTTCGTATTATCGAAGCATAATAGTATGAATTTTGCTTTGCAGCAGCTTTTTCTTTATCATCTTTGATGTTCTGAAAAATCTTATCGAGATCCTCTTGCTCTACTTGTAGATTTTGCTTATCGGCAATTTCATTAAGTATAAATTCCACCTTATAAGTCTCTTCAATTTCTTTTTTTGATCTCGCTTTAAGCTCATCCATTGTTGTATTTTTTGATTTCATATAAGCGTCTACTGTCAAACCTATTTTTTGAATCTCATCAAGAAGACCTGAAAGCCTATGTTCTAATTCAGCTTCAATTAATAAATCCGGAATTTCAACCTTAGTCTTTTTTAATAGCGATTCAAGAAGCGCGTTTAAAGTCTTTTGCTTTTGTCGTTCTTTTACATTTTCGTCAGCCTCGTTTTTAGCTTCTTTTCCAGGTACCCAAATATCTTCTTTTTTTGTCTCACCTTTTACATCTGAGGCTATTTTTTTAAGATCTGGAAGCGTTACTTCAGGACGAACAGCCACTATAAGCTTAATTTGCCAATCTTCATCTTCTTTTGCCTTAGTAAGTTCGATTTTTGGGTTAATTATAGGCTTTAAGTCCTCTTTTTTGATGATTTCCTGATAAATACGTGGAATAAGACTCTGAATAACATCTTTATAAATATCGTCTTTTTGGATGTGTTTCTCACCAATTTTTTTAGGCACCTTGCCTTTTCTAAACCCCTCTATCTCAAGACCTTCAAGAAGCTTGTCAAACGAACTCTCATATTCCTTTTTAACTAAAGCTTTTTTAATATCAATAATTACTTCAAAAGCGTTCTTTGGAAGCGACTTTTTTGAATAGGTATACATAATAGAAGTTAACATTATACCAATTAGAAAATATTATTCATTATTAAATTAACGAATTAACGAATTGAAAGAAGAATAAATAACGAAAATACCAATTTTTTTGAGCGGGGAACCTCGAAGAGGTAGGGCTCCTTTGTCGAATAAAAAATTCGGTATTGAGCTATTTAATTTAAGCAATTTTCGATAGGACCCGTTAGAAAATCGTGTATCGAGGCCAATTAGAGCTTTATCTCGAAACCCTCATACTCAAGTTTTCCTTTGCTTTCAGCCTGTTCAAACTCTCTTATAAAATTTTGAACTCGATTAGCCCAGGTTGGGCTGGCAGCATATATTCTTCCAATCTGTTCAACAGATACAGCTCCTTTTGCAATATAGTTATTCTTTAAACCTGAACCAACAGCCTCAATAGACTCGTCCCAGCTTTCAAAATTAATATAACCTCCACCCCATCCAAACGGATTATATGAGCCTGGGTGGGTATATCTACCAAATGTTGATTCAAGGCCAGTAATAGCAGGAAGCAAATAACAATCAAGCTCAAGCCTTGTACAAGTTTCAACAAATGAGTCGACACTACTTGCCAGCGGAGAATTGTAAGTGTTTAAAACCTTTAGGATGGCGTTCCTTTTTAGGTTATAGTCGTAAACCGAAAGGTTATTTAGATCCTTCTGATAAGGAGTCTGGTTATTGATATCTGAAAGTATCGCGGATTGACCGGCAATATTTTCAGTACCGTAAACGCTTGTCACCTTGTATAAAAGAAACATGGCGACAAGTATTTTCTTGACCATAAAAAAAGATCTTAAAGCTCTTTTGCAAAATGCGAAAAGAACCTTAAGATCTAATATGTATTATAGCATATACTATAAGATTGTCAAGTATTATAGAAGCAACCCTATAGTTTAGACCTCTCTTTTTTACTAGCTATTACCAACATTGCCTCGCCCGTTTTAAAAATTTTATTTAATATAACCAGTAAATAAAAATATAGTCTTTTTAATAATGGGTAATCCGCTCTATCGTGGTTTGAATAATGTATTTTTTTTATATCTATTTTTAATTTGCTTAACAAATTAATAAACTGACTTTTGGAAAAATGCCATATATGCTCATTTGCCATAACAGACTCCCAAAACTTTTTTCGTAATAAAAATATTATATTCGAAGTATTTGGCAAACCAAAAACAAATAAGCCGTCCTTCCTTAATATTTTCTGAGCCATCACTAATTCTACTCTTGGATTTTTGATATGCTCTAAAACATGGTTATATATTATTACATCGTATTTATGCTTATTTTTATTAATATATTTATTTAAATCTCCGTTAAAAACTGCGCTTCCAAGCTTCTTTTTAGCCTCAAGATACGCCTTATAATTGGGCTCTATTCCAAATACTTCAAATCCTAATTCATTTAGAAGTTTCAAAAGAATACCTGACGAGCACCCTATATCCAATACTTTTCCTGATTTTTTATAATGCCGTATAGTTGCAACCAAAAAATTAAACTTATTTTGATAATTTGCATGCTTATCTTCATATAGCTCTATTCTGCTTTGGCTTGGTTCAAGTTTATTTTTATTATTAGAAAGAGTTTTTAAAACACCACAATCCACACATTTAAAAATCGATATTCCATTATATTTTTTAAAAATGGTTTCATTCGAATATTTAATAAAGGGTTTAAATTTTTGCTTTTTATTGCAAATACAGCAATAAGTTAAAGTCATTTCTTATTTCTCAAAAATATAAAGAGGTTCTTGGTCAAAATATCTGTGCTTCCATCCATAGTCTACTTGTAAGGAATTTATTGTAGACATATTTAAACTTAGCGCGTCTTCAAACTCTAGATAGATAATATAATTTCCAATGCCATTAAATTTCTTTAGCTGGTTTCCACCTTTAATTGTGTAATAAATATCCTTATAAATTAATATAAAGTCAATAGCGGCTAGAGTATCTTGGATATATACTTCAATAAATTTAGCTTGATAATTTTTACCGCTATTTGCGACCATATTTCTATAAGTATTTGCACGAGCAGGCAAAGCTAAATCACTCTCATCTTCAGGTAATCCTGTATCAAATTGAGAAATATTCATATTTATAAGCTTATCTATGAGTCTATTTTCTGACCCTACAGTCTTTATGACTCTTGGATTTAATGAATTAATATAAGCACACGACGACTTGAGGTTATACCTACACTTTTTTTTAAACGAATTCAAAAGTTCATCTAATGTCCTAAACTTATTAATCAATTTGGTGTTCTTTTTGTCATCCTCTTTAATCTTCCCAAACTTAGCAATTTTGTCGATATATTTAACTTTTACAGCATTTAAATGCAAGGGTGAAGGTGCTATAAAAAATAGTAAGTCTACTATCCTTTCGTCATTTACATAAATATCGCAGTCTTCCATCCAGTTTGTTCCCCACCATTCATATCTTTTATTTTGGCTATTGAAGCAAAGAGGAAGAAAGCCAACAGGCTCATCTCCATTATAAAGAGTGTAAAAATATGGAATGTAGTTATATCCCTGATGCCATGCTAATCTAAAATCCCAATCGTCAAAAATAGACTTGTTTGGCGAAAATTTATTCCACAATAATTTACATTCTATAATATCGGTATTTACTTTTACTTTTATTCTATCAATTAATGAAGCGTGACCGTTTTTATAGAAATAATTATTTGACTTACTCTTTGGTATCAAATAAGAAAGAGAGGTTTCGTTAAAAGCACCCGGAGGCTCTAAATTAATTTTTTTCATTCACTATTTTTTTTGGAAAAAAATGATCTAAATTAATAGTAAATTAATCTACAAAAAAGTCAATATCAATATACTAATTAATGATAAAGTAAAAAGTAATATGTAAGAAGTAAAAAGAAAAAGAAAAAATAGCGAAGATATCAATTTACTTTGCGACTTGAGAAGTGATGTTCCTTATTGTTTTCGCCGATTGCTCTCACGGAGTCAAATAAATTCGGTATCGAGCTATTTTAACTATTTAGCTCACTTACTGAGCCGAAGGCGATCCTATCCAGCACTAATTTATCCATATTCATCATTAAAGCCGGCGTTATGACAAATTCGCCATATCTATCATTTATCTCATCCATCACTTCAGAAACCTTTCTCTTCTTATCCTGTAAGTCAAATAAGTTTATTTGGGCGCTCTTTGCTAAAACAAGCTCAAAACAGCTTACTGATATTTTAACAATTGTCTTTTTTTCAGGCTGCATATTGAAAATCAACATCGCCCTCCTAAAAAGTTCATCTGTAGTATAAGCTGATGATTTGAATTTTTTGGATTTATGCCAATAACCCCATCCTTCATAAGACAGTCCCAAATGAATCCCAAAAGCCTCATTATCAGCTCGCCTCAGCCTCCTTCCCATCTTTTCACAAAGCTTCATAAGTATTCTTGAAAGCTCAATTGGATCGCTTGTTTTTTTACCTAGTGCAAAATCTTGTCCAAAACTTTTTCTTGTTATCTCGGCATCGTCTACTTCCCATCCGCGCAATCTCAAATACCAATAATGGCCGACTATACTTTTAAATACGCTTTTATGTAAAAAATTTTCTCCTGCATTCAGGAATTGAATAGGATTAAATATCCCGTTTGCATTAAGTCTAGCTTCATATCTTACGTTTATACCGTGAAGATCTACAAGCGATACTGATGAATAAATATCAAGAAGGTTGCGATAATCTATGATATCCAGACCGTCTGGCTTATGAAGTGAGGAGGCGAGTTTGGCTAAAAATCTATTTGTCCCAATTCCTATATTGCAAAGCATCCATTCTCCAACCTCTGATTTTAACCTTTCTTTTATCTCATAACCTATATTTTTTAAACCTTTCTTAAAAGCAGGAGCTCCATTAAATTCAATTACTACTTCATCTATAGACTTTGGGTAAATAAGAGGGGAGTAGTCGCGGAAAATTTTGACAAATTTGATATGTACGTCTCTTACGAGTTGGGGGTCGGGATCTCGCACAATAATATCTTTATACAATAAGCGTGCATCTCGCACTGTCATCCCTGTCTTTATTCCAAATTTTTTGGCTTCTATTGATGGTGCCAATACGCATCCTCCTGGACTTGTATATGCGGCGATAACAATTGGTTTTCCGCGCAGATGTGGATATGCCTGCTGTTCAACTGTGGCAAAACAAGAATTAAGATCCACGTGCATTATGGTGGGTGTGTTTTTATTAATCTGCAGATCCATCAGACACCTCCTCTAAAGTCCAATGCAAATTAAAGGAATCCAGTTTTAATCTAAAATCTATATTGCCGTCTGTAACGTGGAAGATGTGATAAAGCGCCTGGCCCTGCCTTATCTTATGATAGTATGCGAGCTTGGTAATAGCATAGTCTCTGCCTTGCCAACGAAGCTTTCGTGGAAAGACCTTACCGTTTTTCCTGTCATAACTTGCTATG
>JBBEDP010000021.1:5583-6878 GCA_040881235.1 Patescibacteria group bacterium | reverse complement strand
CTGCAGGTTCTGGGCACCCTACATCTTCACTTTCTGCAGTAGAACTTATAACAGCACTTTTTTTTGGAGAAATATTTAAAAAAGGGGATCATTTCGTACTTTCAAAAGGTCATGCGGCACCTCTTTTGTATTCGATATTTCATACTGCTGGATTAATAAGTGAAGAAGAACTTTTAACTTTAAGAAAATTTGGTTCAAATCTTGAAGGGCATCCAACACCACGCAATCCATATATAGAAGTAGCAACAGGAAGCTTGGGTCAAGGACTATCAATTGGATTTGGTCTTGCGCTTGGTCTTAAAAAGCTTGAATCTGATAGGAAAGTATATGTTCTTATGGGAGATTCTGAATTCTCAGAAGGACAAAATTATGAAGCCCTTCAGCTCGCAAGTTTTTATAAATGTAATAATTTAGTTGCTATCCTAGATGTAAATCGACTTGGACAGAGGGGAGAAACAATGTTGGGTTGGAATATTCAGGAATATAAAAAAAGAGTCGAGGCTTTTAATTGGAAGGTATATTTAATTGACGACGGAAACGATTTATCAAAAGTTCAAAAAATCTTTTCACAAGCTTTGAAAAATAAAACAAGTAATCCAACTATGATAATTGCAAAAACAGTAAAAGGTAAAGGAATATCGATTTTTGAAAATAAAGAAAGATGGCATTCTAAAACTTTAGATGAAAAACAACTGCAAGAAGGTCTCAAAGAAATTGGCGAGGTTGATATTAATCTAGAGCATAAAGTTCCTTTTTCAAAAAATCTACCCAACAAGACAATAAGCCCTAAATCCGAAATAATTGTAAATTATTCTTTAGGACAAAGTGTTCCTACGCGCGAAGGATATGGAGACGCTATAACAGCACTCGGGAAATATCAGGATATAGTCGCTCTTGACGCAGAGGTTTCGAATTCTACTTATTCCTATAAGTTCGCGGAAGAAAATCCTAATAGTTTTTTTGAAATGTTTATCGCCGAACAAAACATGATATCAACCGCCTTAGGGTTGTCAAAATCAGGCTTTATCCCATTCGTATCTACATTCTCTGTTTTTTTAACAAGGGCATTTGACCAAATTCGGATGGCTCAATACTCAAATCCGAATCTTAAGCTTGTCGGTTCTTACTCTGGAGTGTATACAGGTGCTGATGGTGCGACTCAGATGGGTCTTGAAGATATTGCCATGATGAGGAGTATATTAAAGTCCGTTGTATTCTATGCAAGTGACGCTGTTTCCACAGCAAAAATCACTGAAATTATGGCTCAAAACGATGGATTATTTTATCTTAGAATA
>JBBEDP010000021.1:0-5573 GCA_040881235.1 Patescibacteria group bacterium | reverse complement strand
AACAAGAGATAAAGCTCCAGTCATCTATAAAAATGCTGAGGAATTTAAAATAGGTGGATCTAAAATTCTTAAAGAATCAGATGAAGATAAAGCTGTTATTTTTACAGCGGGAATAACAATTCATGAAGCTCTTAAGGCGTATGCAGAGTTAAAAAAAGAGGGGATTGATGTTGCCGTAGTTGATTTATACAGTGTTAAACCATTGGATGAGAAAACAATTAAAGGAATGACTGAAAAAATAAAAAATGTTGTCGTTGTTGAAGACCACTATCCAGCAGGTGGACTAGGGGAAGCTGTGATGACCGTTTTAACCGAAGTAAACGTTCGACTAAAACATCTTTGCGTAAAAAAACTTCCAAAATCAGGTCAACCTGAAGAGCTTCTCCGATATGAAGAAATCGACTCCGAAGCAATAATATCAACTGTAAAAAACCTAATATAACAAACCCAGCACGCCTACGCGACACGTATTGACCGACTTGGCAGTCCAAAGTTTGTGTTTTGTGGATTATAGTCCACAGACAAAAGAGGAACTTTATATTAGAGTTAAAAAATGACTACAAAAGTATATGCTTTTATTGATGCGTCCAATATTATTTATGGTGCTCGAAGCGAAGGTTGGTTTATAGACCATCTTAAACTCATTCAATACTTAAAAAGAAAATTTAAGGTTAAAAAAGCATATTTCTATTATGGAAAAGATTCAAAAAATTTACGAAAAGAAGCGTTCTTGCTTAAGCTTAAAGAATTTGGTTATACATTACGCGTAAAGGAAATCAAACGCTTCGGGAAAAGAACTAAAGCTAATTGTGATGTCGATTTAACAATGGATATGCTTTTAAAGGAGAAAGAATATTCTATAGCGATTGTGATGAGTGGAGATGGAGACTTTGCTCCTTTATTGACTTATCTTATTTCAAATAGTAAAAAAATAATTGTTATTTCTTCTCCAAAAAGAACTGCAAAGGAAATTAAAAAAATTGTTAAAGGAAATCATATTGATTTTGGCAGCTTACGATATTTGATTGAGTATTCTGGCAATAAAAAAAGAGGGAGACCCTAAATTAGAATCTTCCCTCGGTTTTATAACTTTAGTATAACAAGTCTTTATTTATTGTCAATATCTCACGCCCTACACGCCTACGCGACACGTATTGGTTAACTCGACAGTCCAAAGTTTGTGTTTTGTGGATTATAGTCCATAGACAAAATAAATAATTTAGTTTATTATTTCACATATGATTACTGATAACGATATAAGGAAATTAAAAAAAGAGTTTAAAAAAGATTTTGCAACCAAAACGGAACTTAATCTATTAAGGCAAGATTTGAACAATTTCAAAAAATCCGTTGATATTAGATTTACTGTAGTTGAAGATGCGATTGATAATCTCTCAAGAGATTTGGCAGATTTTAGAGAGCAAACAACAAAGTCTTTAGACTGGCTAGTTGGAGCCTTTAAGAAATTTGACGAAGAACATACTATCCTTTCTATGCGATAAAACACTTTTGAGAATAAAAACTAACAAACGAGCCTATCCTACACACCTCCGCATTGTTTATTAGCCTACTGACACTGCAGATTTTGTGTTTTGTGGATTATAGTCCACAGACAAACACAATTTAGTTTGATAATCTTATTTCAAATAAAAAAATATGAGTAAGATAGATTTATCTCTTAAGTTAATTAGTAAAAAGAGAGTATCACTATTTATAGACGCTGCTAATATCTTATATTCCCAGCAGAGCCTCGGATGGCGAATTGATTACAGAAAATTAAAAAAATATTTTAAAGATAATGCTTCTCTCAAAAAAGCTTATTTTTATTCTGGAAAAATATCAGGAAATAATAAACAAGAAAACTTTTTTAAATTAATGAAAAAATTCGGATATTTAGTAAAAACTAAAGAAGTTAAATGGATTAAAGATTCTAATGGAAAAATATTAAAAGGGAAGGGTAACTTAGATGTAGAATTAGCGCTCGATTTGACTCATACAGCATCAGATTTCGATACAGCCATATTACTATCAGGAGACAGTGATTTTGCGTCCGCAGTTTCTTTTATTAAAAGTTTAGGAAAAATTGTAATTGTTATATCATCAAGAAACCATATATCAAGGGAGCTTATTAATGTTGCAGATTTATATTTACCATTTGATAAACTAAAGAAATATATAAAAAGAAGCTCTTAAAAAATCACCCCGCTTTTTAAGGCGAGGGATGTATATTTACATACATTATAAATCATCTCACCTATTTGTCAATATCTCACGCCCTACACGCCTACGCGACACGTATTGACCGACTTGGCAGTCCAAAGTTTGTGTTTTGTGGATTATAGTCCACAGACAAACCAACTAATTCATTTTATAATCAAAAAAAATGAACAAAACATATCTTTTTATAGATGGATCTAATTTATACGCAGCACAATATGAGTTATTTGGTCCTTTTAAATATCTACATTTTCCAAGTTTCATTGGGGAAATTAACAGCAAGCTCAATATTAAATTCGATAAAATTCTTTTTTATGCATCTTATTCTCCCAGATCAAAAAACCCAACTAAAAAAGAATTACTATACTTAAAAAATGAGTTTTTATTTTATGCAAGTGTTAAAGAAACAAAAAATGCAACATTTTTTAAGGGATACCGATCCAAATCAAGTGGAAAAGAAAAAGAAGTTGATGTTAAACTCTCCGTAGATCTTGTCGACTTAGCTTATAAAAACGAATATCAATCTATTTATTTACTAACAGGGGACGCTGACTTTTTACAAGCGCTTTTTGCTATAAAACATCTTAATAAAAAAATTTCTGTTATTTCTATGCAAAATCATATTTTATATAGAGCGCCTTTTTTCTTTCATACTTTCATAATTAAAACAAACAGCAAAGCAATTATTAAATTCAAGAAATTTCAAAAGTATAGTTTTGTAAATATTAAAACTCAAAAACTTTTAAAGAGAGTATAAAAAAACCCCGAGATGCAAGCATCCCGGGCAGATTAATTTAATAATACCAAAACCAATATTTTTTGTCAATATTTCCTATCTTAAGGGAAAGTGAAAAACAAGAGGTATAAATAAGGTAAAATTAATATAAAGTATCTCTTATAAATACAAAAAGTCGGCCTTGGCTATCCGCACAATTACCGACTTCTGCAACTTTATTATAACTAATATGTCTTGTATGTCAATATAAAAAAAACCCCCGCAAGAAGCGGGGTACTGTTAAACATAAATAGTATAACAAGTCTTTATTTATTGTCAATAAATCGATCTTAGGTTAGAATATCTATTGACAAGAAGGTCAGCAATAAATATAATTTCATTAGATAGTTATCATTTTTGATAATAATTAAATGAAATATGAGCTTAAATAAGCTTATTAATACTAAAAAAACCGTGTTTACTACCGAGGATTTGGCGAAAATATTAAATATTTCTAATAGAAATTATTTACGCGTATTGCTTGTAAGAATGACGAAAAGAAAAGAACTCATGCGTATACGAAAAAGTATATATTCTCTAACTTTGGATTATAACAAGCTTGAATTGGCTAACAAATTAAAAAGACCCTCTTATGTAAGTTTGGATAGGGTTTTGTTCGACAAAAATATAATATTTCAGGATTTTTCAAATATTATTACCTCCGTATCAAATAATAGTTTTGTTGAGAAAATTGGTAAAGTAGAATACCGTTATCATAAAATAAGGGCAGAAATTCTTACAAACCCTATAGGTTTAGAGACAGTAAGTGGTGTCCATATCGCCAACGCCGAGAGGGCAATATGCGATAAGATTTATTTAACTAAAAATTTTTATTTTGATAATTTCGAAAATGTTAACAAAGATTTATTAATACAAATAAGTCAGATCTATAATTTAAGAGTTGTTAAAGAAATTAAAAAATTATGCTCGAAGTAAAAAAACATCGTCAGGTGATGTTTGAAATAATTACTAATATTTATCGTAGCTCCATAGGAAATTTTTTAGGATTTAAGGGCGGAACCATGGCTTATTTTTTTTATGGTCTTGATAGATTTTCCGTTGACCTTGATTTTGATCTTCTTGATGAAAGAAAAATAACAGAAGTCACCAGAATCGTATCAAAAATACTTTCTGATTATGGTGAGATTCAAGATAAAACTAATAAAAGATTTACCTTATTTTGGCTTCTCAATTACGAAAAAAATAACCGTAACTTAAAAATAGAGATTTCTAAGCGTAAACAGGAGGCAGTAAGATATGAAATCGCTAATTTTTATGGAACCGACGTCAAGATATCAAAGATTGAAGACTCTTTCGCAACAAAACTTCTTGCTTGTACCACACGAAATCGTACAGCATATCGCGATTTCTATGATGTCTATTTTTATCTTAAAAAGGGGATTATACCTAATGAAGCAATTATTAAAATGGAAACAGATAAAAATCTCAAAAACTACTTAATATATCTTAATAAGTATATACAAAAAAACGTTTCCAATCACGCCATACTTAGTGGAATTGGTGAATTTGTAACAGAAAAACAGAAGAGTTGGATCAGAAATCATTTAAAAAATGAGCTTCTAAATCGTATAAATTTTTTAATCGACTCTATTCCCAATAACCATTAGAAATTTTTAGTCTTGTTTATATAACAGCCCCTACGCACCTACGCGGTACGTATTGGCCGACCACACGTTACACGTTTCAAGTTCCACGTTTCACGTTTTACTTTATCTCATTTGTCGCTTCTCTAAAATCAAAAATACTTCCTTGATCTGGAAATATAAATGTTCGCTTTGGTAAATATTCAAAATTTTCATCAAAATAAGTATTGAAAATAAATCTGAACGTATTTATCGGCGACATATCATTTTCAAGAGTTGAATAATCTACCCCAGGCAAATAAAGAGTGTTAAGTATTTTAAATTTTTCCTGAAGAGCCACTTCATCTGCATTTTTCCAATCATTATCTTTTGGAAGGGGAGACTTTATCGGATGAGGACCCTCGTCAGACTGCAATATAATAATCGGGTCGTTTTTGGAATTCTCAAGAATATAATCAACCATTCCCATTAACTTTTTATTTGCACACTGTATCTGATCTTTATAATTATCTATCTCTTTTCGAGAATCTATAAAACTTTCTTTCAAATAATTACAATCCTTGTCAAAGACATATGGAGTGTGGGGGAGTATCAGGTGTACAAATACAAATTTAGGGCTTTGCATATGTACGATTTCTTTTATCTTTTCACTTTGAAAATCAGCTGTTTTTCTTTGCTCATTTCTATGACTTAGCCTGTATGTTTCTGGGAGAAGAGTATCTGTAAATTCAGAAAGCATGGTCGTCTCCAAAAACCTTATGACAAACTCATCATTAGCAAGCCCCTTGGAATTTATATTTATATCCGCAACATCAAACCTCTGTGTCACATGCCACCATGAACCTAGGTTTATATATGTGTATCCTTTTTCTTCTCGAATATTCATCATCAATCGAGATCCAAAAAAACCACCAAATACATTATTTATTAAACTAATATTTCCATAGTCAGTATGTCGTTTGCTGCCGAATGGAAGG
>JBBEDP010000020.1:0-6960 GCA_040881235.1 Patescibacteria group bacterium | reverse complement strand
AACTATCATGTACTACTCTACCCTTTTTTGTTTTTGCCATTATTTTAAAAATCCAAGTAATAGTTTTGATTCTTTAGACATCATATCCATAGTCCAGGGCGGGTCAAAAGTAAGGACAAGTTCCAGATCTTTGAGTTTTAAATCCTTAAGCGCTTGTTTTATGTCATTTTCAATAACAGGAAACAGAGGGCATCCAATCGTTGTTAGAGTCATGGTAATTTTTACATTCTTTGCTTTATCAATTTTAATGCTATAGACCAGTCCGAGATCAATTATTGATATATTTAGTTCAGGGTCAATCACTTTTTTGAGCCTCTTTTTTATTTCGTCTTTCATGTTGGCCATAAGTTAATTATAATAGTATTAACATTAAAGAACAATTTATGGAAGATTTTAGACTTCGTTTTGTACCACTTGGAGGAGTTGTCGGCGTAACCAAAAACATGTACCTTTATGAATTATATAAAGGAGGAAAGCTTGAAGACATCTTGATTGTAGATTGCGGAATTGGCTTTTCTGATATTGATAATGAAAATCTAAGCTATGTGATACCCGATATTTCATATCTTAAAGACAAAGTAGATAAGATTAGAGGTATTCTCTTAAGCCACGGCCACGAAGATCATACAATGGCGCTACCTTATTATTATAAAGATTTGGGTGAGCCGGAGGTATTTACTGGAAAGCTAACCACAGCATTCGTACAAAATGATTTCAAGGAATTTGGAATTGATATAAAAATAAATACTGTAGATTTAAATAAAACGTATAGTTTTGGAAATTTTAAAGCAAGTTTTATTCATATGACTCACTCTATACCAGATACACTTCATATCTTTATAAACACACCGGTTGGAAATATATATCATGGGACAGACTTTAAAATCGACCTGACGCCTCCATATGATAAACCACCTGATTTTCATTCATTAAGTAGACTTGCGTCACAAGGTACGCTTTGTCTTTTATCAGACTGTCTTGGATCGGAAACTCCTGGACTTACATTATCAGAAAGCGCCGTTGGAGAGTCGTTTGACGCAGAGATAAAAAACACAATTGGCAAATTTATAATGACAACTTTTTCATCAAACATTTCAAGAATAAGGCAATGTATAGATGCTTCTATTAAGTATCAAAGAAAGATTGTATTTATGGGGAGATCTATGAGGGAAAACACAGAACTCGCAAAACAGCTTGGTTATCTACCTTTTAAAGATAAGATGTTTATCGATGAAAGAAGTATTAAAAAAACTCCGCCTAACAAAATTACTTTAATTGTTGCAGGATCTCAAGGTCAGACGAATTCTGCATTATCAAAACTTGCATCAGATCAAAATATGAATATCAAACTTGGAAGTGGTGACAATGTGATGTTTTCATCAGATCCAATTCCAGGAAATGAAGCTGAGGTATATACTCTGATTGAAAAGCTGATGTTGAAAGGGGCAGATGTTGTTTATCCTGATGTAAAAGAAAGGCTTCATGCATCAGGACATGGTAATCAGGAAGATTTAAAATTACTTATGAGGCTTGTTGATTCTAAATATCTAATTCCAATTGGAGGTACTATCAGGCACCAAAGACAATATATGAAGTTAGCAAAACAGCTGGGCTATGTTAATGAAAACGTTTTTCTTCTAAATGAGGGAGAAACAGTATGGCTTGATAAAGATAAAATGCGAAAATCAGAAGTAATAAAAACTAAAGTGATTTATGTAAGTACGAAGGGTGTTATATCTGATAAAATACCTCTTTAAACATGTCAACCCTTCCTGCGAGTCTTAAACAAATAGCCTATTTTTTGCAAAGACTTCCTGGAATTGGAGAAAAAACAGCCAATAGACTGGCTTTTTACATGCTCCGACTACCAGAAACAGACCTTAAGGAATTCTCGCAACATATAAAAGATTTGAAGGATAAAACCAAGTTTTGTTTAAGATGCAATAATCTAACGGAAGAGACATTGTGTAATATATGCGATGATAATAATAGGGACCAAACTAAAATTATGGTAGTTGAAGATGTTTTGGATCTTATATCATTTGAGACTGGACGGATTTTTGATGGTTTGTATCATTTATTGCATGGTCGAATCGACCCATTAAATAATATAGGCCCACAAGATATTTATCTTGATAGTTTATTTAAGCGGGTATCGATAGAAAAAATAAAAGAGATTATATTGGCAACAAATTTGGATACAGAAGGTGAAGCAACTGCCATGTATATTAAAAATAAACTTGATGAGTTAAAAAAAAGAAGAAAATTAAAATTTAAAATTACAAGGCTTGCTTTCGGTCTTCCAATGGGAGCAAATCTCGAATACGCAGACTACATGACTCTTCAAAAATCAATTGAGGGCAGAGGTAATTATTAAATACTGCTTTTTAGATGTTCAGCGATAACTGGAGCTATAGATGTAACTTTAATCTTTTCTGATATTTGATTTTCTTTTAAAACAATTGTATCTGTTGTAAAAAATCTTTCTATTTTCGACTCGTTTATTTTTTGTACTGCTTTAGGTGAAAAATCAGGATGAACTATAACTGCAATTACTTTTTTTGCACCGTTTTCTAATACCAAATTAGTAGCGTTGACAAGAGTATTTCCTGAAGTTGCTATATCATCAACTAATATAGCAATTTTGTCTTTTACATCTCCATATACCTCTATAGCGCGACTTTGATGAAGTTTATCTAGATCTCGTTTTTTCTCAACTACAACAATATCGCTTTTTTTGTTTTTAAATAATGAGTCAGCGAAAACTCTAGCACGCTCTACTCCAGATTGATCAGGACTTACCACTACTGCATCTGATACCTCGTCTTTTAGATAATTCGACACTTCTTGCGCAAGAGTCGGCATTCCGCTTAAATGAACCACTGGAATTGAAAAAATCCCTAGCGTGGCTTCATCGTGTATATCAAATAATATTACCTCATCAAATCCTAGCGTTTCAATAAACTTCACAATTACATTTGCAGAAACATTCTCCCCGCTTCTGTGTTGGATGTTTTGTCTAGCATATCCGAAATACGGTATTATTGCCGTGACTTTCTTAGCTTCACTTCTTTTTAGAGCGTCTCCTGTAAAGAAAAGCTCCATATAGTTTTCGTCTGTTGGATTGGATGCTGATTGAATTACATATACGTGGGAGTTTGAAACATCATCTTGAATTCGTACTCTTAACTCTGAATTATCAAATCTAACAAATTCAGTATTTAAAAGCTTTGTGTTTAATAGCGCTGAAACAGCCTTGGATATGGGAAGGCTGCTTGTTCCTGCAATGATTTTAATCATTCTTGTTGGTCTTTTGACATTTCCATTAGCTGATAAGCTGCTTGTTGTTGTGTCTTTTTGACCGCTTCATTAATGGCTTCGACAATTCGATTTTCAGAGATGCCGTCTACTTTGATTTCTATAACTTTTTGGTCACCTCTCATCACGACAGTCACACCGTTTAAATCTACTGTGACTTGTTGATTTTGAAGTTCCTTCTGCATCTTCTGCAGTTTGGCAATGTCTCCGAGTCCTTTAAATGGGTTAAACATTATTTATTTTTTTAACTTATAATTTAATATATTCTATCTTAATTTTTACTTTTAGTGTTGTAAAAATCAACAACTGCCATTTCAACAGGAATTGACTCAATGGGACTTATCTTTAATTCTCCGTATGCTTGTGTAAATAGCTTTATTAGAGTTGAAATCTCTTTCATATTATATTTAAGTTTAATCGCGTCAATATCTGTAACTACAGAGTTTTTGATAAGTAGCTGTATGCGAAGGTCTTCTAAGGATTGCTCAATAAGTTTTTTAAAGCTACCACCTGCGCTTTTGAATTCTTCTATCCAAACGAGTGTTTTTTTAAGGTCCTTGCTTTGCATTACCTCAAGCAAAGTTTCTTTGCCAATCATTCCTAGAAATTCACTAGCTTCTTCAGGGTTTGTCTTTTCTTGAACTACCAACTCCTCGAGAACTTTTGCAGCGTCTCTAAATGAATTATCAGAATGTCTTGCAATAAGAGTAAGAAGTTTATTATCAAGTTTTAGGTTTTCATTGACTGCAATTCTTTTTAACATATTAATAATATCTTGCTTTTGAGCTTGATAAAAATTAATTACACTACATCTTGAAATTATTGTTTTTGGCACTTTTTCAATATTTGTTGTGGCAAGTATAAAAATTACTGATTTTGGAGGCTCTTCCAAAGTCTTCAATAACGCGTTAAAAGCGTCGTTGGTAATCATATGAGCTTCATCAATAATAAACACCCTATACTTATTACTCATTGGCGCAAATGCTGTTTCTTGAATGATCTTTCTTATTTCCTCTATTCCTCTATTTGAAGCAGCATCCATCTCAACTATATCAACAGAAGTTGTTGCATCAATGCTCTTACAGTTTTTGCATTCATTACAAGGCTCAACGCTTTGTCCCTTTTTTGAATATTTGTTATTTAGGCAGTTGATACTTTTTGCAAAAAGTCTTGCCGTTGAGGTTTTTCCTGTACCTTTGTCACCGACAAATAGAAGTGCGTGTGGTATATTTGGCGAATTTAAAACTTTAATTATCGTATCTTTTGCCCGAGTGTTGTCGAGGTCGATTAACTTTTTTGGTCTGTATTTAAGATAATACATATTTAATTAGTTAGATTTTTTAAACCGTGATCAATTAGTCTCAACACCATGTCGTCAACTTTTTTATTTCTTTCTGCTGCCAGTAATATAGCATAAGGATAGCATATTACAATTTCACCAAGTATTTTTTTGTCTTCTTGTTGTTCGTCATACTTAAATGTCAGTACAGGAAGCGCTTCTTTTTCTTTTTTATATTGTTCTACGATTGTTTTCATTTTAATCTTTCCAATAAAGGCTATGTTTACTTCGTTATTAAGACTTATTCCACGAGCAAGCATAAGTTCTTCTGATTTTTTTTTGATGAATTTTCGATTTATTTTATATCTTGATGAAGAAATGACATTTATCATTTTAATAGTTCTTTTTGTACTTTCTTTGACCTCTTTCCTTTTCTTTTTCTTTTCGGACAATCGAAGGTTTTTTATAAAATAATCTGTCTCTTACATCGTCAATGATGTTTTCATCCATAAAAATTTTTGAAAACTTTCGAAACATACTATCTTTTGATTCTCCTCTGTTCTTTTTTACTATTACCATTATTTTGCCTCCTTTCAATTAGCTATAAACTTATAAAGAAGTATTACTATTTTATTAAAGTTTTCTTACTATATCAATAACCTTGTTAAGTGGGAGCTTTGATGGTGTCGCATCTTCATTTTTAGATGAGCCGTTTAAAAGCATATTTTTTGATATGTGCAAAAACCAATCTGCTTCTGGGTCGTTTGTTTTTAAAACTTCATATAGCGGTGTTAAATCGAGTTTTTCAGACGGGATAGTTTTAATTCTTAAAAAGCCATACTTTGGGTCCTTTCTAATTACCATCTGATAGCCTTTTTTTTGAGCAAGCTTTATCGTCTCTTCATTTTGTGATTCTATTGCAAAAGTCTTACCCCATTTGGAAGTAAACGTGAATGCTTCATTTAGCTCCTTTTCGGCTCGTACTTTGTTTTTAAACACAATGAGAGTTGCGTCTAAGATTTTAAACATGATTTCACAGCGTTGGGCATCGTCTTCAATGATAGGGCGAAGACCTGTAATTACCTGATGTATGGCAAAATCATAGATATCTGCGTCAGGTTGTGGGTAGAAGACTTCTTGAAAATTGTCAATATCAGCTATAAGGTCTGTCATTCTGGCAAGGGGTTCTTCGTCGTGCTCTTTTAAGAAATTATTTTTACTAAGGTGAAGATAAACTTTTTTGGCTGCAGACATATGCACGTCTCGCTTTTGATGATGGTCAAATTGGCCCAATCCTGTATCAACGTGGATGATGTCTGGGTCTGAATCTGGCTTCATGCCATTTAATGTTTCTCCTGCATTGACAAATTTAAGTTCAGCATCTTCCCAACCTGGCATATAGCGTCTCACAAGCCATGCTGAGGATATAGCGTCAAGATCTACAGATAAATGCGCAACAATAGTTTTCATACAGCCATTATAACAAACCACACGATTAAACTTTTGATTTAATTATTGGAGCTTCTTGATTGTTTCTTCGAGGGTTAGGAGTTCGGGGTTGTCTTCTGTTCTTTTTTTAAGCTCGATTTTGTCGCCAGATTTTTGAGAGACTACCAGCCTGTATGGAATGCCGATTAAATCACAATCAGCTAATTTTTCTCCAGGTGAAGCTGCTTCCCTGTCATCATATAAGACCTCAACACCTGCTTTTATAAGCTCTGTATACACTTTATCGGCCATTTCCTTATCAAGACCTATCAAATGAGCTTTAAAAGGTGCAATGCTTTCAGGCCAAATTATTCCTTTATCATCATTACCTATCTCCACGAGCGTCCCCATAAGTCTTGTAATCCCAATGCCGTATGATCCAAGATGAACAAACTGTTTTTTGCCGTTTTTATCTATTGCAAAGGTATTCATTTTTTCACTATAAACAGTGCCGAACCTAAATATATTCCCTATTTCAATTCCATTTGAAACTTTAACTTTTCCCTCACAATTTGGACACTTGTCCCCTTCTTTTACCTTTGCTATTTCTTTATTTTGTGCAAAATCACACTTTTCACAATAATAAATTACATCTTCACCCGACTCACATAACACTTGAAATTCATGGGTGATATTTTCTGTAAATACTCCCCCGCCTGATTCAACGACTTTAGTATCTAGTCCAATTCTTTCAAAAATGAGCTTATATGCAGTAGCAACCTTCCAGTAAAACTCATCTAACTCTTCTCCTGTGAGATGAGCGCTATACAAATCCTTCATGATAAATTCACGGCACCTTAAAAATACTGATTTAGCACGAGGCTCAATTCGAAATTTGTTTGAAAAGTGATAAGCCGAAATTGGAAAATCTAAAT
>JBBEDP010000019.1:0-1258 GCA_040881235.1 Patescibacteria group bacterium | reverse complement strand
AAAATTTAATATTTTTCCTTTAACATATATTACTTCAACTTTTTTATTTTCTAAATATTGTTGTATCTTTGGATCTTTTTTTGATAGCTTGATAATCTCTTCTTTTTCTAAGTCTTCTCTTTCAACAGTTATCACCCCTCTTAATTTTCCATTTACCTGTACAGGAATATTAATATCTTTCTTTATCATTGAGCTCTCATCAACTTCAGGCCACTTACCTAAATGTATTGATTTGTTTTCCTTAAAAACAGTTGACCAAAGTTCTTCTGTAATAAATGGCGCGTAAGGGGATAGGATTTTTAAAAATTTCTTAATATTTTCAATTGTTAATTGTCCTCCATTTTTACTTTTTTCCCAAGAATTCAGAAATTCCATTAAAAAAGATACACCTGTATTAAACTTAACGTTCGCTATACTTGACTCTACTTTTGATATTGCTATTTGAAGCTCTGCAACTACGCTAATATCTTCACTTTTTTGATCATTAGCTACCCTATCAGAATCGTTTACCATCTGCCAAACACGGTTAAGAAACCTATAAGATCCTTGAAGGGTTTGGGCTGACCAGGCAATCTCTTGTGAGAATGGAGCCATAAACATTTCTGTTAACCTTAGTACATCTGCCCCAAACTCTTCAATAATATCATCTGGATTTATAATATTTCCAAAAGACTTGCTCATTTTTCGACTATCTTCTGCAATTACAATTCCAACACTTCTCAACCTATAGAATGGCTCTTTTACATTTATAAGTTTCAGGCTATATAAAGCCCTAACCCAAAATCTCGAATATAGCAAATGCAGTACCGCGTGCTCCGCCCCACCCAAATACCAATCAACAGGCATCCATTTATTACTTATGGCTTCAGACCATGCTTTTTTAGAATTTTTGGCGTCTGTAAATCTCAAAAAGTACCAGCAGCTTCCAGCCCAATTTGGCATAGTATCTGTTTCACGTTTTGCTGGTTTTTTACAATTAGGACATAACGCTTCTACCCAATCACTTGCCTTTGACAAAGGTGATTCTCCAAAACCAGCAGGCTCATAAGATTTCATATATGGAAGTTCTAAAGGTAAGTCATTTTCATCAACAGGAAACCAGCCATGCAACTGAGCATATATTTGCGAACTCATCTCATGTATTAAAAGTTTTTTATTCTCTTTTTTTATATCCCACCAAGTTATCTTATTGTCTGCACAATTCTGACAAAATATCATCGGAATTGGCTCTCCCCAATATCTTTGTCTTGAAAAAATC
>JBBEDP010000018.1:0-7325 GCA_040881235.1 Patescibacteria group bacterium | reverse complement strand
GTATTTTAAATAAAATGCTCACATTCTAATCCAATTTCTTTGACTTCTTGTTTTGATACCATTTGAAGTGTGGAGTGATAAATATTATATTTTTTTTTCAATAAGGTAATTATTTTTGCCAAAACTTTTATTCGTTCTGATTTTTCCATTTCTTTAATAATCATGTGAGCGCTTAAAAAACGATCACGTGAGTCAGTTTGCCAGATA
This sequence comes from Patescibacteria group bacterium, assembly GCA_040881235.1. Classification (GTDB taxonomy): domain Bacteria; phylum Patescibacteriota; class Microgenomatia; order UBA1406; family GWC2-37-13; genus JBBEDP01. The sequence continues at coordinate 7,118 of JBBEDP010000018.1, read as the reverse complement.
TGAAGATCATTTATTTCTATTACTTCAACATTTGCTAATAAACTATTCTTAACTTCTTCAAAATCCAAATCTTTTGGCACCGAGTCAAGGATCATATCAATTGCCTCGGAAATTATTGAATATATTGCTTTGAGCAGAAATATTGAAATGATAATAGAGGCGAGAGGGTCAAGCCAGATCCAACCAGTTACATAAATGATCCCTGCACTCACGATTACCCCTAAGGAAAACAGAGCGTCTTGTGTCGAATGAAGCCAAGCACTTTTTAGATTCAAATTTATACCTGCCCCTTTTTGTAACAGATAAGTCGCTAAGCCATTACCTAAAAGCGCGATTCCAGCGACAACCATCATCGTGACACTGGAAACTGGCTCAGGATTAAAAATCCTGATGACAGATTCAATCAAGACAAATCCAACGACACCCAAAAGGACTGCTCCATTGACAAAAGCAATCAACACCCCAGCTCGCTTGTAGCCATACGTTTTCTTTTTTGTTTTCGGTTTATCTGACAGCTTTTCTCCCCAGTAACTTAGTACCATGGAGCCAATATCAGAGAGGTTGTGTAAGGCGTCGGTAATCAAGGCGAAACTACCCGACAATAAGCCAAATATAATTTCAAAAATTACGATAATGACATTTATACTAATTGACCAGAGTAGGTTTTTTGAAGCGGTCGGATGACTATTTTTTGACATATTTTTATACACGAATGATTCTACTTATATTGATATTTTACCACTCCGGGAAAGTAAAAACCATTTCTGGGGTGGGGAGTTGTAATGTGGAACGTAAAACAATTATTAACAACCTCTGGAGTCCTCAGTCATCAAGTCTACAGTTGATTAAAAACATGAGGAGTGTATAAATAATTAATTATATGTTTGATTTACTTTCCGGGAAAGTAAACTGGAAAGTAAACCTGTCTCTGAAGTGGGTTATGACTCTTGGGTTATATTTTACTTTTATTGATTTTACTCCTCTGCTGGTCTACAATAAAATATATGGCGCGTAGAAAATCTCTTTTAAAAATACCCTTCACAAAGGCTAAGGTAGATAGAAAGACATTCTTTAACATTATAGGATTTATATTTGTAGCGGTTGGGTTTATCATACTAATATCTACACTTGGCTTTTTTTCAACTGCTGGAGAAGGTGAAGTTCTCAACACTATAAACGAAGTAATATATACTAATTTGGGAGTCATGGGATTATTGCTACCTTTTGTCTTATTTCTAATATCTGGGCATTTTTTTAGCTCTAAAAAATTTAAATTTATCAAGTTCAACACTACAATTGGTAGCATAATAATTTACATTTCACTACTTGGAATTTTTAGTACTGGCAATTGGGGTGAATATATATTTGGAACACTTACCATAGATTTTTCATTAGTTGGAGCACTGACAATACTCTTAATTGCTTTTTTTATGGGTTTAATATTGTTTTTAGATACTTCTGTTGATGCTTTTTTTGTATTTACATATAAAGGTATTAAGAAATTTATTGAATTTATTAAGAACTACTTCTTTAGAGAATCTTTAGGTCCAGATTTTAAAGGTAAGATTAATGATAAAAAAGACCAGTCTTTTATTTATGGAAAAGATATCCCAATAAATCAAAGCAAAGCCACAAATCAACCGGTTCAACCTCAAGATAAAAGAGAACTTGAGTTAAAACCATTGGTAACAAAATCAACGAATTGGGTCTATCCACCGCTTTCAATTCTACAGGATATTTCGCAAAGGGAGGCAGACCGAGGTGACGTTAAGGCAAATGCACAGATAATAGAGCAAACTTTAGAAAGCTTTGGTATTAGGGCAAATGTAGCAGAGGTCAATTATGGACCAACGGTCACTCAATATGCCATAAGAATTACTCAAGGGACAAGATTATCAAAAATTACTGGACTTGGAAACAATCTCGCTCTTTCTTTAGCTGCTCCTGGAGGACAAGTAAGAATTGAAGCTCCAATACCAGGGAGATCAATGGTAGGAATAGAGATTCCAAATATTAGACCTGAAATTGTGACTCTAAAAAACTTACTTTCTTCAAACGAATTTAAAGATAGTTCAGATCCTCTACTTGTTCCTTTAGGGCTTGACGTATCTGGTGAGGTAAAAACCGCTTCGATTGAGGATATGCCGCATGTATTAATTGCAGGAACTACAGGTTCTGGTAAGTCAGTAATATTAAATGCTTGGATTTCTACATTTCTTTATAGAACAAAGCCAGAAGAACTAAGACTAATTTTAGTTGACCCTAAGAGAGTTGAATTGACACTTTACAATGGTATCCCGCATCTTTTAACTGAGGTAATAGTAGATGCTGATAAAATAATTTCTGCCTTAAAATGGACAGTATCTGAGATGGAAAATAGATATAAGGAATTTTCAAAAGTAGGAGTGAGAAATCTTGCTGGTTATAATGCTCTGAAAGGTATTGAAAAAAAACCATATATAATGTTTGTAATTGACGAGTTGGCTGATCTTATGATTTTTTCTCCAGGTGACAGCGAAGACCTTATTACTAGGATAGCACAAATGGCACGAGCAACCGGCATACACTTAATACTCGCTACACAAAGACCATCGGTTGACGTAATTACTGGCCTCATGAAGGCAAATATCCCAACTAGGATAGCCTTTAATGTATCCTCATTAGTTGATTCTAGAGTTATTATTGATATGCCTGGAGCAGAGAAGCTTTTAGGTCGAGGAGATATGCTTTATCTTCCACCTGATCAGGCAAAACCAAAGCGTATACAAGGGCCATATATAACAGAAAAAGAGGTTAGCGAGCTTGTTAAATTTCTTAAATCTCAGGTTCCAGAAATTCATTACACAGAAGAAATCACACAACAAGATAAATCCATTGTTGGAGGAGTACCTGGCATGGCTTGAGCAGGAGGAGAAGTTGACGAGTTATTTAATGATTCAATTAATATTATATCGCAGGCAGATAAGGCGTCAGCTTCATTACTACAAAGAAAACTATCTATAGGTTATGCTAGAGCGGCTCGGATATTGGATCAGCTGGAAGCAGCAGGTTATGTCAGTCAAGCTGAAGGATCGAAACCTCGGGATGTAATAAGCCGCCGCGACCCAATGGCAGAGCAACCACAGGAATAATAACCAATTATCAATAACTCAATTACTCCAAACAATCTACAACTACCAATGACCAATTATCAAATTGTTTGGTAATTGAATAAACGACTATAGTGTTATAATAAACTATGTCAGAAAGCGATCAAGAGCCATTTGAGGTAACAAAGTCTGCTTATATCGATAGGAGACAAGAGAGCGAAGTTCCTGAAATAAATCTTCTAGAAAACTGGCAGAATCTGTTTTATAGTCTTGCTAAAGTAACAAGAGCTTCTCTTTTGCCTGGATCTGAATCATACAGGCCACTAGCTCTTAGAACACGACGTGCACAAATTTTTAAACAAATTAAATCAAACTGGCACACTGATGAGGCAAGAACTTCAATTGACGAAGCAAAAATTAGAGATAAAATTGCATTTCAGTATCTTGATCAAGAAGATATAAGTATAGAGTTTGCTGAATTAGGCGAGCAAAGAGCGCGATTTAATATTATAAGGCCGCCCGAAGAAGTTAATCAGCATAAAGACCCAATTTTTCTTATACCAGGCATATCAAATGACATCGATGCAGTTGGGTGGTTGGCACAGGAATTAGCTTATCAAGGAAGAAAAGTAATTACAATTGCGTTTCCAGAGTCATTTCTAGGTAGTGTAACAGAAGAGTTTGCAAATGCAGTCGAAAACACAGATTCTTATGAGCCACATACGTCATTTTTTATGGAAGCTATATCAAAACTAACTGCTGATGATAACAGTGTGGAGTTATGGGGTTTTTCAACAGGCGGTGCAATTGCAGCTGAAATGCTTCAAAAAAAAGCTTTACAAGATAGAATTTCAAAAGCTGTATTGATGTGTCCTGCTAGTTCTGCAGATATGTCTGCAAAGCAATTGAACTTTGGTATGGGTAAGGACGGCCTTTATTTAGCAAAAAATTTAAGCGATTCAACGAAATATACTTATACCAAAGGAAGAAAAGAATTATTAGGAATTGAGCCTGAATTAGAAGGCCAGAGGAGTTTAAAGGAAAGAATTTTTAACAGATTATTGGTAAAAGTAAGGACCAAAAGAGATTCTTGGAAAGCAGCTAGAGTAACGGAAGGTGGAGAGATTGTCATAGTATCTGGAGGTCAGGATGATATTACAAGAAGTAGAGAAACTTTTAATGATAAAGATTTTGTTCGAAATTCAAATCCACAAGCCCGGCTTATTTATTTACCAAAACTACACCACGTAAGTCCGCTAATTAAACCAGAAGAAGTTGTAGGTATAGTTTAAGTTGTTTTTAAATCTATCTTAAGTATTTGTCGATGTTTTCGTTGTGTTCTTGAAGGGTCCTGCCAAAATAAGTTTTCCCGTTTGGCGTATGCAAGAAGAAAAGGTATGGTGTATTAGGATCTGCATTTGCAACAGCTTCTAAAGATGAAAGGCTTGGGTTTGATATAGGTCCTGGGGGTAGTCCTGCTACTCTTCGAGTATTGTATGGAGATTGTATATTTAAATCATCTACGCTTAAACCTTTTTTCCACCATGTTTTTTGGTCTGTTTGGTAGCCTAATGCATATTGCACCGTAGCGTCTGCATCTAATGCAATTCCTGCTTTATATCTTTTGATAAATATACTTGCAACTTCAACTCTGTCTCTATCAAATTGAGCTTCTCTTTCGACAATCGAAGCAAGAATTAAAGCTTCCTCATCTGTCAATCCTAATTGCCTTACTTTTTCTTTTAAATCCTCGTCATATTTTCTTTCAAAATTATTCATTAGAATTGAGATAACGCCTCCGGCGGTCGCATCCTTTGGTATTAGGTATGTGTCTGGAAAAAGATATCCTTCTTCAGCGTTAGTTATAAATTCAGTGGCTGGAATATTAAATTCAGCTGCAATCTTATCTGCAATTTCTTCTTTTCTCCAGCCTTCGATTATTGTAATCCACCTATCTAAAGTGCCATGAGTTAGTTCTTTTGCTATTTCGTAAGCATTCATAGAAGGCGAAAGCCTATAATCTCCTGCTTGAATTTTGTTATGGATTTGGAGTTGATAAAGAATTGCAAAAAATGTAACTTTACTTCTTATAAGATTTTCATCCTCAAGCTTATTTACAATTGATTTAGGTCCCTCTCCTACTTCAATTACAAAAATTTTTGAATCTCTGTTTGTTTGATCTACAGGTAGAGTCCCTTCATAAAAGAATAACCCAATACTGACTATTGCAATAAATGCAATGGTTATTATTAATGAAAATTTCTTACGAGATTTCATAAATAGGAAAATTTTCTAATGACACTTCTGCTTCCTTTATTCTAAATTTTTCTGTTGAATATAGAGTATATAATCTATCTTTTTTTGACACTTTGTCGCCTATTCTTTTATATAGATAAATTCCTGCTTGTTTGTCTTCCGGAGCACCTAATAGCTTCGCTATCATATTTAAATTATAATTATTTACTCTATTAATCTTACCATAATTTTCACTTTTTACGTCTTTTTTGTTTGACTTTATAATAAGTTTGTCGCTTGAAATATTTTTGATACCGTTTTGAGCTTCTACAATTTCACGAAATTTTTTAAGAGCTCTACCGCTTGTTAGAATTTCTCTAATTTCTTTTTCTGGGTCTTTATTTATTTTTGCTGTTTTATAGCAAATTTCTAGCAATTGTTTAGCAAGTTTTATTGCCTTATTTTCAAGAGGAATCGGTCTATTTACTTTTTGTTCAAGTACGTAAAGCGCATCCTTAGCTTCAAGAATTGGACCAATTCCATTTCCAGCTGGCTCTCTAATTTCATTCATATCGACTTTAATATTTATATTAAATTTTTTAGCTATAGCTTTAAATTTATTCTCAATTTTTTCCGCATCTTTTGTTCTTTTAACTTTCATCGTAGATCCCATTGGAAGATCTAATACAAGGTGATTTGTAGAAACCGCTACTTTTTTGGCCATTATTGAAATAATTATTTTGTCAAAAGATTCAAAAGATAGCTCTTCTTCAATGCCTATAATCACATCGTCAGCTGGAGCAATCCCTAAATGTCCACCCCATACGATACAACCTCCTACACTGTCAACAATCTTTTTTATCTGTTTTGGAGTAAAAGTCACATCTGCCAGTACTTCCATTACGTCTGCGCTTCCAGCAGGACTTGTAATGGCACGGGACGAGGTCTTAGGAATTTTAAATCCAGCTTCTGCAATTATCGGTACAATAATAAGGGTTGTTCTTGTTCCTGCTATTCCGCCTATTGAATGTTTGTCAGCAACAATTCCCTTAAAATCAATTTTAGTTCCTGTTTCTACCATTGCTTTTGTAAATAAATATAATTCTTCAATATCAAATCCTTCTTTAAATGAAGAAGCTATAAAATAAGTTGTTAGAACATCGCCAAGCTTATTTTTTCCTATAGTGTCCATTAAATTGTAGATTTCTTTATAGGTTAGCTTCTTCCCAACGAGTTGTTTTTGAATGCTTTTTACAGCCGCAATATGTTTAAGTTCGTCTGATTCTTTCATTCTAGGTCTGTATATATCTCTACAACTCTTTTCTTATAGAATCGAGCCTTCTTTACAAAATTTGTAATCATACTTAATTCTTTAACTCCAAATATCCACGATAAAAAAGAATATAAGAGTAAATAGGTAAGCGCACATGTGAGTAACAGTAAAAACACATTAATTGTTCTTGTAGTATCAAATATCAATCCGTCAAAGATTTTCATTTCAAGATAAACAAAGAATGCAGCTATAAATGTTGCAGAAAATATTTTTACTGATTCAAGTATAAGTAGTTTGTAATCTAATCCCTTTAATTTCTTTGATAATAAAAATAAAAGTAACAGCACATTAATAGAAATTGAAATTGAAAAAGATATTCCAAGAGACCAAACTGGAAGCTTTAATATAAAAATAAAAGTAGTACTCATTAAAATATTTAATATTATCGAAAATACGCTTACATAAAATGGTGTTCTACTATCAAGAAATGCATAAAAGCACCTAGTTATAAAGTAATATAT
>JBBEDP010000017.1:0-1303 GCA_040881235.1 Patescibacteria group bacterium | reverse complement strand
CATGCCTTCCAGATTACGATCTTGAAAAATATTATGAATTTTCAGATGCATTTTTTTTAAACAATGCTATTTCAAATTTATACGAGCCAGGTTCGACTTTTAAGCCTTTTATAATGGCTGCTGCTCTTGAGGAAAAAAAACTTAAACCAACTGACGTATACAATGAAGAAGGTCCCATAGACATAGGAAAGTACACTATTAGAACGTGGGATAATAAATATGAAGGTAGAATTAGTGCTACGCGAATACTTGAGAAATCATCTAATGTAGGCATGGTTTGGGTTGGAGAGAAGTTGGGCGATAAGAACATTATCAGTTACCTTAAAAAATTTGGAATGGACACTGCAACTGGGATAGATCTTCAAGGCGAAGCAAAACCTATTTTCAAGACTAATAACCAATGGTATCCGATAGACTATGCAACAGCTACTTTTGGGCAAGGAATAGCTGTAACTCCTATACAAATGATAACTGCTTTTTCATCTTTGATAAATGGAGGTGAATTAATCCAGCCTCGAATTGTAAAAAAAATTATATCTGGTGATAGTGAAAAAGAAGTTGATAAAAAAGTACTAAGAAAAACAATTTCAGTTAATACTTCAGAAGCTATTAAGAAAATGCTTTATTCAACTGTTGAAAACGGAGAATATAAATGGGTAAAACCTGAAGGTTATAAAATAGGCGGTAAAACAGGAACAGCTCAAATACCAATAGCAGGAAGTTATGAAGCAAGCAAAACAATCGCTTCGTTTATAGGCTTTGCCCCTATAAATAATCCTAAATTTATAGCACTTGTTGTATTGAGGGAACCAAAGACGTCAATATATGGATCTGAAACAGCGGCGCCTCTATTCTTCGACATAGCTAAAGATCTTTTTGTTTACTATAATATAGGACCAGAAGACTAAATACTAAACCCTAATCTCTAATTTCTAAATAAATATTAAATTATAATTTTTAAACTTAAAACGAGAGAACTGTCATCCTGAACTTGATTCAGGATCTGTCAATCGGCAGATTCCAGATCAAGTCTGGAATGACCTGGGAAATACTTTTTTAATTAAACTATGTTTTACGAAAGCATTAAGAGGCGGATTCAGCCTTTAATTAACATTTACCACCTATTTAGGGCTATTGTAGCAAATGTAATATATAACTTTCCAAGTAGAAAGCTTATAATTATTGGAGTTACTGGGACAGACGGAAAGACAACGACTACGCACCTCATACACCATGTTTTAAAAGCTTATTCAGGGAAAGCAGGTATGGTTTCATCAATTTCGGCAAATGTCGGCGGAAAATC
>JBBEDP010000016.1:0-1313 GCA_040881235.1 Patescibacteria group bacterium | reverse complement strand
GAAGTTATAAAAAACGAGGAAGCAGAAATATACGCTCACAGCTGGATGAAAAACATAAAATGAAAAATACTCTTTACTTCTATAAGAATGACATATCTTGATTGGATTCTTTTTAAATGAGATACTTATCTTTCCGCTATAAATGAAATTTCAAAAGAATAAATATACTTCAGGTCCAATAATTAAATCTTTAATATCTCTAGCAGTTCCTATTGTTGGAGCAAATATTTTACAGACACTGTATCAACTTACAGATACATTTTGGGTTGGAAGACTTGGAGCAAGTGCAATCGCCGCTGTTTCTATAAGCTTTCCTATTATATTTTTTTTAATAGCTCTTGGTGGAGGGTTTTCTATTGCTGGTAGTATTTTAGTTGCTCAATATAAGGGAAAAGAAGATAAAGAGACAGTCAATAGAGTTGCCGGACAAACTATTTTAATGGTGCTGCTTGTTTCATTGCTAATTACCACACTTGGATATTTTATATCTCCGTTTGTTGTTAGGTTAATGGGAGTAGAAAGTGATGTTTTTTTACCCGCTGTTCAATATCTTCAAATATCTTTTATTGGATTAATTTCTTTTTTTGGTTTTTTTGTCATACAAGCTATTCTTCGAGGAATTGGTGAAGTAAAAAAGCCTTTTTATATTGTTTTAGCCACGGTACTATTGAATTTATTACTTGATCCGTTGTTTATCTTTGGTTATGGAATAATACCTGCATTTGGTGTTGCTGGAGCAGCTATTGCAACTATAGGAACACAAACAATAGCAACATTATTTGGACTGAACATGTTATTAAGTGGAAAATATGGAATAAATCTTAAGCTATCATATTTAAAACCTGATAAAAAGATAATTGTTAAAATGTTTAAACTTGGTTTACCTGCGTCAGTTGAACAATCATTAAGAGCTTTGGGAATTGCATTGATGACAATCTTAGCAACTTTTTTTGGAACAAATTCAATAGCAGCATTTGGAATCGGTACAAGAATACTTAGCTTTATCATCATCCCAGGGTTTGGTTTGGCGGACGCTACGACAACACTTGTAGGGCAAAATATAGGAGCAAAAAAAATATATAGAGCAGAAAAAACCATCAAATTTAGTCTTATTATTTCATTTACGCTTTTAACAGTAATTGGAATTATAATTTTTATTTTTGCAGATCAACTTGCAGGATTTTTTATTTTAAAAGATTTAGAAGTTATTAAATCTGCTTCTCTATTTATAAAAATAATGGCTTTGACTTTTGGTTTTGTTGGAGCACAATTGGTTATTAATGGAGCCCTTCTTGGAGCAGGAGAAACCATGG
>JBBEDP010000015.1:0-1392 GCA_040881235.1 Patescibacteria group bacterium | reverse complement strand
ACAGTTTTGAAGATGTCATCAAAAGAGATAGATTACGTTTGAGCAGTTTTATACTTTATAATTGCATATGGCAAAAAATAATCTGGGTTTTTTTGTCCTTCTAACCTCGGCATTTTTTTACTCAACCTATGGTGTATTTTCTAAATTGGTATCTTTGGGATTTGAGCCATTTACTCATGCATGGACAAGATCATTTATAACTTTAATACTGTTTTTAATACTAGGTTTTTCCAGAAAGATTTATAAGCGCGTTAAAAAACAAGATATTAAATGGTATGTACTGATTGGAATAATTGGTTCTTTAGCTGTTGCTCCTACATATTATTCTCTCGCTTATCTTAATATTGGGACAGCATTGTTCTTGCAATATGCTTCAACCGTAATTACAAGCTATATTTTTGGAGCGTTATTTTTTAAAGAAAGACTTTCAAAAGAAAGCATAGTTGCTTTATTGATGGCTTTGACAGGATTAATATTGGTTTATTGGGGTGATGTGAATATAAGTCTTATTATTCCTGCTTTGGCTGCTTTTGTTTCAGGAAGCTTTTATAGTACATGGTTTGTATTTAGCAAAAAAATTAATAAAGAATATCCCACGATTCAGATAAATACTATTGGTTATGCTTTTGCTGTAGTTATTAATCTGTTTATAGCAGTTATTATAGGGGAGAGTTTTAATAGCGACTTTACATCTACTGCTTGGCTTGGTAATTTAGGATATGCACTGGCAGGATTTTTCGCATCAGGTCTTACGCTTTATGGTTTTAAGTATATAGAAGCACATAAGGGAAGTTTAATTTTACTTGCAGAAATATTGTTTGGAATGGCATTTGGATATTTATTATTTAGCGAAGTATTAAGTTCACTAGCAGTTATAGGAGGAATTTTAATTATATTTTCTATTGCTCTACCAAATATTAAATATTTATTAAATAAAAAAAAGTAGTATTACTACCATTCGAATGATAGTAATGGCTATTGTTCTTTTTTCTGATGGCGGAAGCAATGGTTAGTTCCTGCGACTACATAAACTTTACATTTTTTACCCTTTGCATTTATCGCTTTGCAGATTTTCTTTTTCACAGTTTTATTTTACTAAATAAGGTTGTGATTTGATAAAATATACTCACATTGCCATGCCCGGTCGTCTAATGGTAGGACAGCAGACTTTGGATCTGCTTATCTTGGTTCGAATCCAAGCTGGGCAGCCAAGACGGACTCGAACCGCTGTACGATAAGCCAATAGTAAGCATCAGTTTGCGTAACCTGTATAATATATAAATTATTCTCCTTTGTTTTAAGCTTTGGAGGACAAGCAAGAAAGATTAAAGATGTTACAAATCAAAGACGAAGGAATAATTTTAGAAAAAACACAACTAAAATTCGAAAGTA
>JBBEDP010000014.1:0-8369 GCA_040881235.1 Patescibacteria group bacterium | reverse complement strand
AATAATGAATATAATAATGAACTTTTTTGTAAGCATAATATTAGTATGCAGTATTCAGTCAGCTCTCTTATTTATTTGTTTTTTTAGCTTATCAATTTCCTGTTTCTCCAATTCCAATTCTCTTTTAAGGCTTTCCTCAGTTTTTCCAGACCGCTTTTTCATAGACTTGATTATGAATGCGATGATTATTAATGAGAGTATTGTGATTAATATAAGTCTCCAAGGAATTACCCATACGAATATTGACCTTGATAAAGACTGACCTTGATCTCCATATGCAGCTGTTAATGATACTTTATATCTCCCAAACATGTATTTTGAGCCTAATTCGTTTTCAAATGTCCTGACTGTATCAGGAAAAATATTTTCTTCTTTTAATTTTTCTTGAGCAATGACTGAACCAAAAGGATTTACAAGGGCTATTATTCCTTTTGGCCTTATATGATAGTCACCACGATTTAATATGTCAGTTTCTATATTTATTGGGCCAAACTCTATAAATGGATTTGCAAAAAACCTGGAAGCCAAAGCTTGTTCAGAAATTTCACCAGATACTCTAATATATAAAAGAGAAACTAACCTTGTTGATATTCCAGATCCAGCCTCTTGGTCTGCCCCTGTTTCCGAAGGGACGACGCCTCCAGGTTCAAAATATATAGCGACATATCTGCCTCCTGCCGGTGCGCTTTCTGGAGCGTTAAGAGTAAATTGTAGCTGTACTTGATCATTTGAAGCTATTGCAATTCTGTCAACGAGAGAGGTAATCCATGAAGCTGCTGAGTATTTAGGTGATGATTGAGAAGGATCGTCTAAAATTCTTGGAATCCCATCAGTATTATCAACAATAAAATCTGCAATTTGTATATTTCCGGCAATCGGGGAGTCTCCTTGATTCAAAAACTTTACATTAACTGTCTGTTGCTCTCCTGGATTTATTAATATTTCATGCCTTGCTGGAGACACAGTGAGGGGAACAACAGCCTGCGCAAAAACAAATTTATATGTAAAAAGTAAAAAGTAAAATGTAATAGCAATAACTAAAAAGTTAAAAAGCCTATGCTTTTGGAAGAAGCTCGATACCGAATTTTTTATTCGCAAAGGAGCCCTACCTCTTCGAGGTTCCCCGCTCAAAAAAATTGATATTTTCGCTTCTTCTGCCTTTTTACTTGTTATTTTTACTCCTTCCATATTACTTTTTAATTTTATATTCAATTCGTTAATACGTTAATTCTTTAATGCTTTAATTAGTAATTTATATTTTTAGAATGTTGCTGTTGCTGTATATTTGACCTGATTAAAGTAGTAACCTGCAGGTTGTGTTCCTGAGACTGAGATTCTATAGCATACATATGCACTACTTCCTGAAACAGGCGCGCTACTAGTCATTACAGATTGTTTTGTTTCAGGTACCTCTTGATCTGCTATTTGTCTGGACGAAAAGGTTCTTGCAGATTCATTGTATAAAAAGGACGCGTCTGTACCGCTTTGATTAGCTAAAGAAAAACCTAACCCATTGTTTGTTGCAGTTGCCCAGTCGGCGGATGTGGATTCTGTACAAGCAGCTCCGTCACACGTTGTATCTTCTATACAATTCTCTGCTTCTCCTGCCGATGCTCCCGAACAAGCTCCGCCGTTTTTTCCCATTTGGTCGTTTTCTTCTATAGTAACAGCATATCCTGCATCAGCGTTTGTGGATACAGTAAGTTGTTGAGATCCTTCAAAAAAAGTGTCTGAAGCTGTAAAGGTTCCCCAAGGTACTGAATAAGCTGTTGTTGTAATATCTGTTGTCTGACCGCATGTTGAGCTTGAAGTATTAACTCCAGCAACTGTAAATGCTATTGTTTCATCAACCGTAGCAGATACAAAAACAGCTTCAATTGGAGCAACTTTAATGTCTATTTCATCAAGAGTATTATCTGACCCATCTCTTGTTTTTATACCTAGTTCATATACGTCAGCAATACCTTGAGTGTGTCCTGAAGTGATAGGTGCTGGGTTAATAATTCCCGGATCAGAGTCAATTGTTATAGTTACAGTGGAGCTTGCAGCGCATGCTGTTGTTTGCCTGCTTACCTCTATAGTGTGATCTGTTGTACCACTACCTTCAGTGATTGTTTCAGTTGTGACCCAATCGCCGTCAGTACATCCGGTAGTTGAGATATCAGTTGCAGCGATAGTATTTAAGTCAAATCCATTAGTTGTGACGCTTCCATTTGTGTCAGGAAAACCGTCGTTTCCATCAGCATTATCTGCCATTGGAATTGTTACTAAAATGTTTCCTGCTGCAGGGATTTCTGTAGTAGTTACAAAAGAAATCGTCATAGATCCAGATTGTGTTGCAATTGCTAAATCATTAGCTCCTAAACTCGCAGATAGAGCAGAAGTTAATTGAAAAGTGTCTGAATCAATTATGTTGTTTACCGTGTATGTTTTTTGTTCTGAACATCCGCTAAACGCCGCATCTGCAAAACAAAGCACGTCATTTGGAAAAAGATGATTAGTGTCATTATCAGGAAAGCCTGAAGTATCTATGTCTACGGTTGAAGTAGCTATTGTTCCTGTAGCAACACCTGCCCTATATGACAGTCTTGAATTACTAAGCGTTGCTGAAGCGCTTGTAAGACTTGCTGTGTTTATTACTTGCGGATATTGAAGAAATAATACTGCAAATTGAAAGAAAATAAATAAAAATAAAATTAATTTTTGGACTTTTTTCATTTTAATGTATATAAAGATTTAAACATAAAGTAATAATATAGTCAACATTATTCTGGATTACCTTTTGAGCCCGATTAAATCGGGCTTGACAATAAAATATCGTCTGTAGTATTCTTAGTTTAATGGGTATTAAAGAAAGACGAACGAAAATATTAGCGGCAATTTTTTTACTCTCAGATCTTACATTTGATGCTATCGTATTTACAGAAAAGGTCCAAAAAATATTTGATATAAGTTTAAATCAAAAAACAAGAGGGACTCTTTCCTCGCTAGTAAGAGACGAACTTATTGAAAAAGTTGGAACAAATGACGCTCAAGTTTTTAGTTATAAACTAACAGATAAAGGTTTTAAAGAGCTTGGATTAACTTTTCCTTTCTTTAGATTTTTAAAAGAAGATTGGGATGGAAAGTGGAGAATTCTGTCTTATGAAATTCCTGAAAAAAAGAGAGAGATTAGAGACCGGTTGAGAAGACAAGTTTCAGGTTGGGGTTTGGGACCTTGGCATAGGTCCTTTTGGTTAACTCCACATCCGATAGTCGATGATTTGAGGGATTTAGTAGGTGGAAGAGAAGAGGAAAATTACGTGCAGGCTTTTGAATCTGAACATGTTTTTGGAGATAAAAAAAACTTGATTGAAAAGGTATGGGGAATAGAAGCGCTTGAGAAAAAATATAGGGAATTATTTAAAAAGTGGCATGTAATTTTGTCACAAGAAGAAGCAAAAGAAGAGAAGCTTAAAAAGGTAGTAAATGAATATGTAGCTATCATAAAAAACGACCCGGGCTTACCTAAAGGTCTAATTGGTGATAGCTGGATTGGATTTGAAGCCTTTAATATCTTTAAAGAAATTCGCGGAATACTACTAAGCTAACTCAAAACTTAAAATTCAAAAGTCAAAAGTTAACTTATAACTTAAAAGTTATTAGTTTTTAGTTGCAGTTTTGCGTTTTGAGTTATGACTTTTGAGTTTGATTACTATGTTTCCGTCTTCGTCCGTTCGGCTTATTTGTGTATTTACGCTTTCAAGAAGGTCTAAAACTTCTTTGTGAGGGTGACCGTATGAGTTATTCTTACCGACGTTGATTATCGAGATTTTTGGAATTAATTTATCTATTAACTTTTTTGTAATTCCATTTTTCGATCCATGATGTGGCACTTTTAATATATCAACTCGACTTAAGGAGCTACTTATTTTATTTGATATTTCTTTATCAATATCTCCTGTAAACAATATCGATGTCTCTTCAAATTCAAATTTAAATACTTGGGAATATTTATTTAGGTTTAGAAAAACATCATTAATCTTAAATTCACTTTTTAAAGTTTTTGTTTGATAAACACTTTCGCGTAAATAATCTTTTGTAGGCCAGTAAAAAGTAATGTTTATTTCATTTAATCTAATTACATCCTCAGAATACTGACTTTTTAAATTTACATTTTTAAGAACCAGTTTATCTAAGAGTTTTTGATACGAAAGAGCTTTATTATTTATAGGGTTTAGAATCAGATTTTTAACAGTATAACGATCTAAGATATGTTCAAATCCACCATAATGGTCTTTTTGAGGATGAGTTATGAATGCTAATTCAATGTTTTTATCTAAAAAGGGCATGTGCTTGCCCAAGCATTGCAAAATTTTTCTATCAGATCCTGCGTCAACTAATATGTCAATTTTATTTTGCAATCTTATGTAAGTTGCATCTCCTTGTCCGACATCGCAAAATACAATAAACGAATCAGAGTTTAGATAAGATCTACTTAAAGAAAAAAATACAAATAAAAGAGCAATCAATATTGCCGCTACAATACTTCTTTTACTTGTTAACGCCTCCTCCATAATTGTAAAACTAACTATTTTTAACCACGATCGTGGGCTAATTTGACTAATTTTTATTAGTAAAATCGTTTCTTAATATTTTTGCTATTTTTATAGTTTTTTCCTGTGGCCAATGTTTAGGAAGCAATTCTTTTGGCAAATGAGGATCTTTTAGAATTTGGTTCACAAGCTCTTTATAAGTTTTGTCGAATGATTTTTTTAATATTTTTATTTTCTTTTTGTTAGTTGTAGATTTTTTTATTTGAGTAAGTTTCTTATATATAGATCTATAATTATTCTCAATCTTTTTAATAGGCCAAATTAAATCTGCAATTTCATAATTTTTAATTGAAATTTTTTGAGACTCAATTAAAACTGCTTTATTTTTTAGTCCGTTATCGTTAATAAATTTTTTTAAGTATGGAAAAACATTATAGGGAGAAACCCATACAGATTTTTGCAGTAGTCCAAAGCCAAGTTCTTTAATCTTAATCCTCAATAAATCTCTTGTGTTTCTATTTTCTTCTTCTATATCAAAGATTATTATTCTCCATTTCTTATCCCATTTTCTTTTCTGATTATTTAGTAAAAGCCGCTTTTTTTGTAGGTGAGTGAATCCTTTAGTAGTGATTTGGTATATGACATGATTATTTTTAATACTTTTACTAATTTTTTTATCTGCTATTAATTTTGCTACCAATGCATAGTAGTTTTGTCTTTTCCATCTATCAGGTACAAAACCATAAAAGTTTTGGTAGTAGCTAGAAAACAACCTTCCAGGGTCTTTCATTTCTTGAAAAATATCTAAAAACCCAGCAATGCTTAAAAGCAATATATCTGTTAATTTTATTTTTTTCATAAATTATCTACTATCCGTTTTTGATGACGATCGTCTCATTATTTGGTTAGTTAAAATCTAGGAAAACAAATGGTAATTTGGATAAAAATTCAATGACAAATATGATGTAACTTAGAATTCCATAGCAGATATAACTTGGGATTAACCCCAAATATAGGTTTATTTTGCCTAAAATTGCCGTTATAAACCCAAAAATCATGAGAGGTGCAATGAGTGGCGATACAAGCAGATTTGAGATAGGAGAGATTAGAGATATTTGCTTAAAATAATAAAAAATTAAAGGAACTGTAAATACTTGCGCGGCAAGAGATGGTCTTATTTCTTTTGAAATATCATATTTAATTTTATCTATAAGTTTATTGCCCTTAGGCTTTATTTTTCCAAACAATATTAGTCCAAGCGTTGCACCATAAGACAGTTGAAATGAAATACTTGCAATCCACTCGAATTTAAAAATTAATACTAATATGCCAGATAAAAATAAAAGATAAAAAGCGCTTTTTTGTCTTCCAAAAATTATTGCAAAAAGCGAGAGCCCACCCATTACACCAGCCCTTACAATTGGAGGATCTGGCCCAACAAATAAAACAAACAAAATAATACTTAAGATAGTTAAGATTGACGACAATTTCTTGTCAAGAAAGCCAGTAAATGAAGCGATTATTGAAGCTAAAAGAGTAATATTAATTCCTGATAAAACTACAATGTGTAGTAATCCCACCATTTTAAGTTGTTGAAAAAATTCTTGAGATGTATTCAACGAAACTCCAAACAAAATGCCATTTAAAAGAGATGCGTGTGGTTCTGGCAAATAAGAATTAATTACTTGTGTAAAAATTGAAGGATTTGGCATTAGTTTGCGACAATATCATCTTTTATATTCTCAAAAACGCTCTTATTTACTATTTTCTTTTCTGATAGTTGATTAATAGTAGAATATGGTCGATTTTGAATGATTTTTTGAGCAGTTACTACGCCTATTCCCGTAAGTTCATCAAGTTCATCGATAGTTGCAGAGTTAATATCAATTTTATCGTTTGCTTTTACAGTCTCTACATTTTCTATTGACGGAATCATTGAAAGATAGTTTAAGATTCGAGTATTTTCTATAAATATCCCCGTTGTTATTTCCCAAGAATAAGGGATGTATATTTTTTCTTGATCATATACAAAAGCTGAGAGGTTAAAATTTCTATAAAAATAACTTGAATCTGCTTCATTTGATAAACCTCCAGCTATTTTTATAGCATCGTTTATTCTTGACCCTGATTCTAATTCATAAACACCCGGAGCGACTACTGCTCCTGAAACATCAACAATGAATTTATTATTTAAAGATTGTATAGTATTTGAGACCTTATTCTTGTTATCCTCTTCGATAATAATTTCTTGATTAGTGACATTTGAACTTAATAGAAAAATAAAAAGAGATATAAAAGTAACTAAGATTGAAAGAATTATCAATACTGACTCAACTCGATATTTTTTAAATTTTTTAAACAACGGTTTAAAATCAGAAAACATCAGGTTAATGATTAATTAAAGTTTAGAATTCGTCAACGGATTATAATCCACAAAAGTGAGAGTTTGGAGCATCGCAACAATTTTTAAATTAAGAAGTTGAGTATAGGAATTTTTCCTTACTATTGTTGTATCATAAATATATGACACGAGAAATAATACATTCTTTGATAATGGTTGTTGCGATTGCACTTACATTTATTTTTCCAAAAACACCTCTGGCGCAATTTGACATACAAATAATAGCAATACTATTTATCATACTTTTTGCTGGAAAGAAATTTCTGAAAATTTCTAGACTTTTGGAGTCGCTGATATTTACACTTGTCATATTTATTATCATAAATACAACCGGAGGCGCTTCGTCGCCATTTTTCTTTCTGATATATTTCTTGATGTTTTCTTTAGCTCTGATTTTAGAGCCGGTTATATCAATAGTTATGACTTTAACTAGTGTGATTTTCTTTATGATTTTTTTGCCGCAGCAACAGAGTATAAATTCTCTATTACCGATATTTGCTTTAGTTTTTCTAACGCCATTTGCTCTATACATGGGTAGAGAGCATATTAAAAACGAAAGCTTGAAGGTTAAAAATCAAAGCCTACAAAAAGACACATTTTTATTTCATTCACTAATTCTTAAGAATCATTTAAAAAATATTAAAAACTCAATTGAAAACTTTATGGGTGATCATGAGCTTTCGGAGATAAAAAATTCTACAATGGAAATGGAAAAGTTAATGGAAAAATTTGATGACTTAGAAAATAAGAATGAACAATGAAAATATTAAAAACTCTTCTAACTGTAATTATTGTAATATCAATTATTTTTATTAGCCAAAAATCTGCACATTCAGAGAATTTTAACTCTGATAATTATAAAATCCAGTTTGGAAATATCAATATTGGAGGAGAAGACCTTGAATCTGATTCGTACGACCTTTCAACAAGCATTGGTCAAAGTTTTGCTGAGAAATTTCAATCAGACGGATATATAGTTCGAGCAGGGTTTCAATATATTCACTCTATAATTCCATTTTCATTTGCAATATCTGACACAAGTATAGAACTTGGATCTTTAATAGCAGGTACTCCTTCAACACAACAGACCACTCTTACTGTTTCTTTTGGAGGAGCAGGTCAGTATCAAGTGACTGCAATCGAAGAAACGCCACTTCAGACTTTTGATAGTTCAAACACTATTCCAGATACGGCTTGTGATGGTGGAGGAGACACTTCTACTATCTCATCTGCAAAACTATGGACTTCAAATTCACAATATGGCTTTGGATATAACATGACTGGTGATGATATACCAGCAGACTTTACAAATTCGACTTACTACAGACCATTTCCTGATAGAAGTTCAGCAGACTCACCAATTGTAGTAATGTCGAGTGATGATGTTGGTAGAAGTAGAGAATCAACTGTTACTTTTAAGGTAAATGTGTCAA
>JBBEDP010000013.1:0-8430 GCA_040881235.1 Patescibacteria group bacterium | reverse complement strand
GTCGAAACTAAAAAAGATAGACGAGGAAATGTCGTAAGTTCAATTATAAAACAAGGTGAATTAAAAGTCGGAGACGTTGTATTTTCAGAAAATCAACAAGCAAAAATACGATCCTTATTTAATGACCTTAGTGAACCTATAAAATCAGTTGTCCCCTCTTCTCCATTTGAATTACTTGGATTTAATGAATTACCTACTGTAGGCTCAATCATAACCACGTCAGCTACAGCCAACCAGCAACTTTCTGATGAGAAAGTTTCCCAAAAAAAGACATTAGGATTAGAAGAGCTATTAGAAGTAAATGAGGATAAAAAATTAAAAATAATATTAAAAGCTGATTCAAAAGGATCATTAGAAGCTATAAATGATTCACTTATAAAAAAAACAAACATAGAGATTATTATGCAGGGAATTGGCAAGGTTCATAAATCAGATGTATTTTTAGCATCAACTTCAAATAGCATTATTCTTGCTTTCAATGTTGATATTGAGTCAGAAGCTCAAGAAGTGGCTAAAAATGAAAAAGTGATTATAAAAAGCTTCAATATAATCTACGAGCTTTTAGACGAACTTGAAGAGGTTTCAAATCTGCTTATTCAAAAAGATATGATTGAAAAAGATCTAAAAGGAGAATCTGTTATTTTAGCTTCATTTATGATACACGATCAACTAGTTTACGGAATTAAAGTGTCAAAAGGTAAAATAAATCTTGGAGATAATGTTCAAATTATTAGGAATAATAATCTTATAGGAAAAAGCAAATTAACATCTTTACAGATAAGATCTAAGACAGTTAAGGAGGTTAAAAAAGGCCAAGAGGCAGGAATAATGATTGCTCCAAATATTGACATAAAAGTAGGCGATGTGTTAAAATATAGCCTGTAGTATTATGGACCGAAATCAGGACATGCTTAAAAAAGCTGTTAAACACATTACCGATAGCCGCTCGTTTTTGATTTGTCTTTCAGATCAACCTTCAGACGACTCTGTTGCCGCTGCAACATGTCTATATCTTAGTCTAATTAAACTTGGTAAATCTGCTTCAATTGTTACAGCAGGAGAAGTAGATACTGACATTGTAGGTGCAGAAAAAATTAAAAACGAACTTAGTATTACTGGTGACAATCTTGTTATAAGCCTACCCTACAAAGAAGACGCTATAGACAAAATAGACTATTTTATTCAAGGAGACAAGTTAAATATTGTAGTTTCTCCATCATCTTCAAATAAAAGAGTTGAACCTGAGGAAGTAGAATTTAATCAATCAGGAGGAGATGTAGATTGCATACTAACGATAGATGTTGATTCTTTAAAAAGGCTTGGGTTTATCTATAGTGAAAATGAGGCTTTTTTTAAAGACAAAGATATTATAAATATAGATAGACACATAACAAATTCACATTTTGGAAAAATAAACGTTATAGATAAGTCATCATCCTCTACTTCAGAGCTAATTTTAAAACTTTTAAAAGATCTTAATGTAAAAATAGACAAAGATATTTCAACAAATCTCTATTTTGGTATAAGAGCAGCGACAAATAACTTTTCTTCTTTTTCTGTCTCACCAGAAACACTTGAAACCGCAGCTTTTTTATTAAGACAAGGAGCTTCTAAAAAAACAAATAATTTTATAAATAAACCTAATATATTTAATAAACGACAAAGATCTATCGATATGGTTGAAAAAGAAATACAAGGAAAAGAAACAGAAGAAGATCAGGAATTAAAGCCTAAAATATTCCGCCCTGGAAGTTGAGGCTCAATCTCTTAAAATAAACTATTCCGTCTTCGTGTTATAATCTTTAAGTGGAAATCCAGACAATAGTTATCGTTATTATTATCGTTGGCGCTGCTTTATACGTTTTAAAAAACTGGCTAAAAGCTATAGAAGAAAAAACACAAACTTCTGATGAGCTTATCGAGTGGTTAAAAGACATTGGCCAAAGAGTAGAAAGTTCGACCGCAACTGTTGATCAAAAATTAACAAAAAATATGCAGATGTTTAATACGCGTCTTGACAAAGCTGCTGAAGTTATTTCAAAAGTACAAAAAAATATTGGAGAGTTCTCTGAAATAGGAAGATCTATGAAAGACTTACAAGATTTTTTGTCTAGTCCTAAACTGCGAGGAAATATTGGAGAGCAGATATTAAAAGATCTTCTCAAACAAAACTTTCCTTCAGATTCCTATTCACTACAATTTACTTTTAAAAACGGTACAAAGGTCGACGCAATAATCAAAACCGCTAATGGAAAAATACCTATTGATTCAAAGTTTCCAATGGAAAATTTTAGAAAGATGATAAATGAAACATCAGAAGTGGAAAGAAAAAAGTTTAAAAAGGCTTTTACGTCTGATGTTAAAAAACATATTGTTGATATTTCAAAAAAATATATTCTGGCTGAGGAAGGCACTGTTGACTACGCCCTTATGTATATTCCATCCGAGGCTATTTACTACGAAATTATAAATGATGCAGATTTATTTGATTTTTTTGGAGAAAATAGAGTTCTTCCAGTATCCCCTATGAGTTTTTACGCCTATATGAAGGCCATACTTATGTCATATGAAGGACAAAAAATTCAATCTAAAGCTAAAGAAATACTTGAAATTTTAAGATCAATTAAAAAAGACTATGAAAAAATTGACAGCTCTTGGTCTGTACTTACAAAACATATGAATAATGCATATAACCAAGTATCCCAAGTGTCTAAAAATCTTTTAAATCTTGGTCAAAAAATTCAGTCAACCAATATGTTAACATCAAAAGATAAAAGTGATAAATTATTAGAATAAACTATGAAAAATTTATATATCAAAGACATTGTTAATAAAATTGATGAAGAAGTCGAGCTTCATGGTTGGGTTAGCAACATACGGGATCATAAAAAAATCATTTTCGTTGACTTAAGAGATAGGTCAGGTATCGTACAGATTGTTGGAGATGAAACCTTTAAAAAACTTTCACCTGAAGATGTAATTTATATTAAAGGAACTGTTAAAAAAAGACCTGAAAAAATGATTAATCCAAATATAAAAACAGGTATGGTTGAAGTTAATGTAAAAGAATTAAAAATCATAGCAGAGGCTGAAACTCTACCATTTGACATGTCAAAAGAAGAATTGGATATTACTTTACCGACTCTACTTGATTATAGATCTTTAACTTTAAGGCATCCAAAAATCTCAGCAATTTTTAAAGTTCAAGAAGTTATTATTGACGCATTTAGAAAAGCGCTAAAGGCTAAAGATTTTATGGAGTTTCAAGCACCGACTATTATTTCTTCTGTACCTGAAGGTGGAGCTGATATTTTTGAAGTTAAATATTTTGATTATAAGACTTATCTTGCACAAAGTCCTCAACTATACAAGTCGCTTTTGGTAAGTGTGTTTGAGCGAGTCTTTAGTGTAAACAAAGTTTTTAGAGCAGAACCATCTGTAACCACACGACATCTTACCGAAGTTATAAGCTTAGATGCTGAATTTGGCTTCATTAAAGACTATTTTGAAGTTAAAGATATGGCTGAATATACAATAAAATTTATACTAAATGAAGTAAATGAAAAGTGTGCTGAAGAATTATCCATGTATGATGCGAATATACCTAAATTCCCAGAAGAAATCCCAATGATAAAATTAAGAGAGGCGCAAGAAATTATTTATAAACGAACTGGTAGGGATTGTCGCAAAGAAAAAGACCTAGCACCTGAAGACGAAAAAGAAATATGCTTATGGTCAAAGGAAGAAAAAGGTTCAGAACTGGTTTTTGTAAGTCATTATCCTACTAAATCAAGGCCTTTTTATACTTACCCCGACCCTGAAACGCCAGAATTTAATCAAGGCTTTGATTTAATAGGTAGAGGTGTGGAATGGATGACAGGTGGTCGAAGAATCAATGACTATAAAACTTTATTAAAAAACGCTAAAGATTGGGGTATTACTCCAAAAAATATTGAAATATATTTACAAGCTTTCAAATATGGCATGCCTCCACTTGGTGGCTTTGCATTTGGAGCAGAACGAATAACAATGAATATATTAGGACTAAAAAATGTTCGAGAAGCGTCTATATTTCCGCGAGATATGGAGAGAGTTGATATTAAATTGAAATAAAATGAAACCTCGTTTTTACTTTCTATTTACGTTCTTTTCTATTTTGTTTTTATTTTATCCTGGAGACTCTGATTTATTTAGAATTTTTGCTTTTAATAGAGATTTATTTTCTAAAACAGCTGTTATAGAAAATGCAAATATATCAATTCCAGTTCTTATAAACACGGAAGTACAACCAAATCTGTCAGCACAAGGCGTATATATAGTAGATAAAAATTCTTTTACACCAGTATATGAACGGAACGCAAGAAAACGACTATATCCCGCTTCTACAACAAAAATCATAACTGCGCTTGTGGCTTATGACGTATTAAATTTAAATAAGATTGTTAATATTTCAAAATTACCAGACGAAGGTCAGATGATGGGACTTATACCAGGAGAACGCATTTCTGTCGAATATCTTTTATACGGAGCATTAATCCACTCGGGCAACGACGCAGCATATGCTCTAGCACACGAATACGGATATGACAAATTTATAGATTTAATGAATAAAAAAGCAGAGGAATTACAAATGACAGATTCAAATTTTGAAAATCCAATTGGATACGATTCTGCAAACCACTACTCTACTCCATTTGACATGGCCCTTGCTGCAAGAGAAATTCTAGAAAACAACTATTTATCAAAAATCGTATCTATAAAGGAAATAACCATATCAGATGCAGATTTTAAATATTTTCATCAACTTGCAAATATTAATCAATTACTTGGAGAAATTAGCGGAATTGGTGGTGTTAAAACTGGATATACACAAGAAGCTAGGCAGAATCTTGTTAGTTTCTATAAACATAATGATCGAGAATATATTATAGCTATAATGAACAGCGAAGATAGATTCGAAGATACATTAAGCGCTGTTAATTGGATAAACTCAAATATTGAGTATGTCTCAATAAATTAATTTATTCAGATAAATATTCCTTATTAATTGCCCATACGATTGCCGCAAAAGTATCATTTTCAAAAACATATACCGGTAGTAGATATTCTACATATTCGTCCGGTTCATAATAAGCAATATGCATTTTTTTTATAAGTTTATTTTTTATATCTGGATCTGTATTTAAAAGAACTATTCCTTCTCCATTTTTTAGTGCATCATAAGCTTCATCTCCTGTTATTACTGGATAAGTTCCAACTTGATCTGTAGATCTTTCAAAAAATTTAACTTGCAAATTAACTGGTACATAATTATTGTCGGCTGTTGCAAGAGTTGCATGGTTTATAGAGTTAGGATATTTTTTTGAAATTGTTGAAATACCATCAAGTCCTCCTCTAAAAAAATTTACTTCTGCTATATTAGCATCTATGTTTCTTGCAACTGGAACTGTTGTTTTTTTCTCTGTTGAGAAAAAAAAGTAATTTATTTTTGGACTCTCCAAGTTAAATTCATTAGGATATCTTTCGATTGAATTTAATATTTCAATTGCCTCTTTCTTCGCGTCCTCTGCTGTGGGAATAATCGATCTGGTAAATAAATCAACATCACTAGTATAGTCGTAGCTAAAATTAAAGTTAAAATTTGTTATATCTACGGTAAAACTACGAGGGCCTTCTTTAAATGAAGCTATATTTGATTGGAGATTATAGGAATCTATATTGTTAATACCTAATTGATTAGCAGAAGCAGTTATCTTATCTCTGTAGCTAAATTTCGTACTTGACGGAGGGAGAAAATATACCTTTGCAGAGCGCGTCGCTGTCACAGGCTTTCCTTCGATGGTATCAATTTGAAATTTTAACCCTGCGCTAGTTGTTGTTCCTTCAATTTGCGGCTTAGTTACTACACCAAAAACTGGGTTAATAACTAAATCCTCACCTTTATTACTTCTATATATGACCAGTCCTATTTTTATTGAATAAAATACTATAAAAAATATTATTACACCTAATAAAGCATAAGGACCAAATTTTTGTATAAGCTCTTTAAGCTTGATAAGACTCATGTATTAATGATAGCAAAAACAAATTAATGTTTAATGTATAGATGTCTTTAGAAGCTTTTTTGTGCTATAATGAGGGGTATTCTTTTGTTCTATACAACAATATAATCATGAAATATAAACATAGTAACCTCTGCATTAGATGCGGAAAAGAAAGAGTCGTCAAAAAAACTTGGAAAGAAAAAGTAGATAATTCAGTAATTGAAAACGTCTTGATGATTTGTCCTGATGGATCTTGCCAAAAAATTGTTGAGATGCGAATTCAAAAGCAAAAAGACAAAAACGATGAAATAAGAGAAAGATATGAAGAGAGAGCAGCTCAAAGAAAAGTTGAAAGAGAAAAAAATAGAAAATCCCTTAAAAAATCTTAATCTCCAGATATAATTAATTCATGTTTGTTGATAATGTTTCCCTAAAAATTGAAGCCGGAAAAGGCGGGGATGGTAAAACAGCCTTCTTTCCTGGTCGTGGAGGACCCAGTGGAGGCAATGGAGGGCGTGGCGGTAATATTTACGCGATAGTTAATACGCAATTATCTAACTTGAATAAATACGCAAGCGTTTCAAGTATTAAGGCGGAAAATGGAATACCTGGAGACTCAAATCGCAAAACTGGTGCAAATGGAAACGATACGATTATCGAACTTCCAATTGGAACAACTGTCATAGACGCTGATACAAAAGAAGAATTTGTTTTTGATAATAGAGAAACACGAATCCTACTATGTCGAGGTGGAGAGGGAGGTCTTGGAAACGATGCTTTAAAATCTCCTACAGAGAGATCGACGAGAAAAGCTTTTCCTGGAAATAAAGGTCAGTCAAGAAATGTAAGAATTGTCTTAAAGCTCATTGCAGACTACGGTTTTTTTGGTCTTCCAAACGCAGGAAAGAGTACGCTTTTAAATACTCTGACTGCAGCACACGTAAAAACTGCTAATTATCCTTTTACGACTCTTGAACCAAGTCTTGGAGTCCTAAACAACAGAGTAATTGCTGATATTCCGGGTCTTATTGAGGGTGCCTCAAAAGGTAAAGGGCTGGGTATAAAATTCTTAAGACATATCGAGAAGGTTAAATTATTGCTTCACACTATTTCATCAGAATCAGATGATGTTATTAAAGACTTCCAAACAGTTATGAAGGAGTTTGAAGAATATAATCCAGAACTTGCCAAAAAAGATATGATAGTACTTTTAACAAAGACTGATCTTATTGACAAACAAGATATTGATGACAAAATTAAGAAGTTAAAAAAACTATCTCGGCAAGTCTACCCTATTTCAATATTTGATCCACAAAGCATAGAAAATCTAAAAAAGATTCTAATTTAAGTATTTTTCTGAAGCTAAACGTATTTGAGTGTTATAATATAAATCACACCAGGGGTGCCGGAGTGGTCAATCGGATCAGACTGTAAATCTGACGGGCTTTGCCCTACGGGGGTTCGAATCCCTCCCTCTGGACACATTTTAAATATAGCCAAATATCCTATAATATGATAAAATATACCTTAATATGAAAGAATCAACTAAAGAGAAAATAGAAAGGCTAAAGAAAGAAATAAAAAAAATCAAAGATTTTAAAAAGCTTTTAAAGTCTAAAAAATAATATGGATCATGAAACTTACATAAATAGTTTAAAGAGACATTCTATAGATAATCGTTCCGCTCTTAATGCGGGAAAAGCAGAAGGTAAAACACCTGATGAAATTGAAGTAGAAACATTAGAGGGGATAAGGCTTAAAGAAATAGTCGATTTACTCAATATGCGAGAACTACACGATTTAGTACATGAAGGTAAGCTTACGCTTGCTGGTATTAAGCCAAACACGCAACAAACAGGTTTAGACGTAGATAGTGATGATGAGGGCGCTGATATGCTTAGAAATATGATACAACCACCTCTTGAAGAAATATTTAGCATATCGCTTTTTATGGATTCTGATGACGTAGAAGCCTTTTACGGAAAAGAGTTAGTTGATGATCTTAAGCAACGACCTTTAGAAGACGGTAATGTATGGGAAAAATATTCAAAAATTATGTCTGCTGGTCCAGCTACTTTTATATTACTATATGATCAAAATGGGAACGCGGTAAATGAATGGAGAAAACAGGTAGGACCTACCAACCTTCAAAAAGCAAGAGATGAACATCCAAATAGTATTCGTGGAAGATTTGCGCTTGAAACCGAAAGAAATCTTGTACATGGTTCCTCTGGTTTAGATGAAAATGACGTTTATAATGAAGGTGTAATGAGAGAAAACGTAGGAAGGGAGATTGAATGGCTCAGAAATAGGCTTACAAGAAGAAGAATACAAATGGAAAAAGCAGCTTAATAATATGACTGAAACTGAAGGACTAAAATTAGAT
>JBBEDP010000012.1:0-1438 GCA_040881235.1 Patescibacteria group bacterium | reverse complement strand
TCTAAATAAACAGTAGAAGAAAATAAAAATCTTCTTTTTTCTAAATTTTCATTATCAAGTAGAGAAACATCAACAAGTTCTTTTGCTTTTTGTTCCCAAGCATCTTTATCAAAACCTGCTAAACAATTGTTAAATCCTTTTGATAAAATAAATATGTTACCTTTTAATAGTTCACGAATTTTCTTGGGCAAAACAACCCTACCGGGTGATGAAAATGAAACGAGATATTCACCAAAAAACACCATATATAACCATTTAATGCCATTTGCTACAAAATGTCAAGTGGATTTTTATAACAATGAATAATCTCCTACTAGAAACTAAAAAATTCTTTTTAACTAAACAAAAGACCATAATATCCTCTGCTGTTATTGTAGGCATCATGATCCTAATCTCGAGGCTATTTGGTTTCTTAAGATATAGGATATTAGCAGGCTATTTTGATAAGTCAGAATTAGATATATTTTTTGCCGCGTTTAGAATACCTGACTTCATATTTGAGATTTTAATCACAGGAGCCGTATCTTCAGCATTTATTCCCATCTTTATAAAATACCAAAAAGATCAAAAGAGCCTTAATATAAATATTTCCTCAATAATTAATATAATTTCATTAGTTTTCTTTGGTATTGTAATCATACTTTATCTTCTTGCTGACAGCTTAATTCCGTTAATGACACCTGGATTTTCACCTGAAAAAATTCAGATTATAACAAGGTACTCAAAAATGCTTTTGTTAGGTCAATTACCTTTCATGATTTTTGCTAGTTTTTTAACAGGGCTTGGTCATGCGAATAAGATATTTTTAGTATCAGCTATAGCACCGATTGCTTACAATTTGTCAATAATCATAGCTACTGTGCTTTTCGCAGGAAAGTTCCATCTAATGGCGCCTATTATTGGGGTAATTTTTGGCTCATTTTTGCTTTTTATTACCCAAATACCTTTAATGTTCAATTCCGGATTTATTTATTATCCTGTGCTTAAAATAACAAAAGGTCTTAAAGAGTTTTTTGGTATGATTGTTCCAAGAGTAGTAACTGTCCTAACCGCACAAATTGATGCAACAATCGATCTTTTACTAACATCCGTACTTGGAGCAGGATCATATACTGTATTTTATCTTGCACAACACTTACAGCTACTTCCTGTGTCTATCCTTGGTATTTCCTTTGGCCAAGCGGCCTTACCCTACCTTTCAGAGATTTATAGGGATAAAAAATATGAAGAATTCAAACAAATGATCGTTAATTCTATATTAGGTATATTTTTTCTCACAATACCAATTACAGCATTTTTTATATTTGCAAGAACTCCTTTGGTGCGACTTTTTTTTGGAGGTAATAAATTTGATTGGGACGCTACTGTTTTAACCGCCATCACACTATCTTATTTTGCCCTCTCTATACCATTTCACTCAATATATTACTTTATTACT
>JBBEDP010000011.1:3552-8511 GCA_040881235.1 Patescibacteria group bacterium | reverse complement strand
ATTTTTTAACAAAATAGTTTTTAAGGAATAGCGAAAACTCAAGAATCGATTTCATAAACTAAGGAGAGTTAATTATAACAAAAATAAAATTTCTAATTACTAACTGAGCCCTCCTTGTCATTTCCGCCCCGTAACAAAGTACGGGGTAAACTCCAGCGGGAATCCAGAACACACTGGATCCCCATCTCCATGGGGATGACGTGAGGACTCCTATTGTCATTCCCGCGCTCCCCCTTGTCATTCCCGCGCTCCCCCTTGTCATTCCCGCGAAGGCGGGAATCCAGACAATTATCTTTTTTATATAATATCTTTGTATAAATCTTTCCATTCTGGATTCATTTCCTCTATTATTCTTAACTTCCATAAACGACGCCATTTCTTTATTTGTTTTTCTCTGATAATTGCAGACTCTGGGTTTTCGTGAATTTCATAATAGACTAAATTATAAATTTTATATTTCTTTGTAAAACTATCAGCCTTATTATTCTTATGTTCCCAGACTCTTTTTATAAGATTATTTGTAATTCCAATATATAAAGTGCCGTTTCTTTGAGAAGCTAAAATATAAACCCAATAAGATTGATTACTCATACAAAGTAATTATAGACTGGATCCCCATCTTCATGGGGATGACGATGGAGCCGCTGGGGATGACAAAACGCCCCATCTCGTCATTCCCGTGGAGACGGGAATCCATGTTCTGGATCCCCTCCTTCGAGGGGATGACAAAGCGTCAATTAGAAATTAGTAATTTGTTTATATGAATTTCTCCAGTTTTATATCTTCGGCGCTGATTCCATTTGTCAACAAATACTCTCTTAGTGAATCAACAATATATCTATCTCCAGATACATAAAACTCTAGATTTCTTTTATCAATTTCCGGCTCGTTTAATAGCTTTTCAATACCGATGTTTACACGTCCATGAAAAATACTACTATTATCACTTTTGCGAGGCTCTTCGCGGGATAAAAACACGCCATACGAGAAATTATTATACTTTTGGGCTGTATCACGCAGAAAATCTAAATAATACATATCCTCATTTTTCCTAAGCCCCCAGAACAAAACAAACCTGTTTTGACTGCCTTTTAAATGCGTTTTAATCATAGAAAAAATTGGTGCGATTCCAGTTCCTGTTGCGATAAATATCTTGTGTTTTTTACTTTCTTTTAATACAAAAAGCCCAGCGGGTCCTTGAAGCATGACATCATCTCCCTCATTTAAATTCATCAAATATTCTGACCCGACTCCGCTTTCAATAACCTTAACAATAAATTCAATTTGGTTTTTCTCTGACCTTGATGATGAAATGGAATAAAATTTTCTTTTGGTTTCGCCCTCTTTCTCAAATAAAATTATTAAATATTGTCCTGGGAGAAAATTAATAAAAGGCGGCTCTTTTAATAAAAATTTAAATTCATAAATATTTGGAGATAGTTTTTTCCTTGTCAAAAAGACTGATTTGATATTTCCTAACATAAATTAAAGTTTTGCTCGCCTTGTGATTTCTGCCTCAACAAGCTCTTTAGGTCTGCCGAATTTTAATTTGGAGAGTTGAATAACAGCTTGCGCTACTTTTTCATTAGCTTGTGATTTTAATACAGTTAAATCTTTTGTAAGATCAACTGAAAAAGGTGGTACTGGTTCATTATTAACTATTGTTTTCATATAAATATTAAACCTGTCAACATTTATTAGATCTGCTTCTGAAAAAACAGGTTGAAATTCTCTCTGTAAGTATGCTGCATCTGTCACTCCAACTCTAAATGAAATAAGAGTTCCGACATTTCCAAATACTGCGTTTTTAACTTCCTCATCAACTTGACCTATAAATTGATTTGCTACTGTAAGGTTCAAATGATATTTTCGTGCTTCGGAAAGTATAGTGGCAAAGTCTGGGGTAGCAAAATTTTGGAACTCGTCGACATATAAAAAGAAGTCTCTCCTCTTTTCCTCTGGTATTTCCTGCCTACTCATTGCCGCAATTAATATTTTTGGAATAAGAACAAGTCCTAAAAAGCTTGAGTTTTCCTCTCCAAGTTTTCCCTTTGAAAGGTTTATTAAAAGTATTTTTCCCTCATCCATTACTTTTCTGAAGTCAAACGACGATTTAGACTGGCCGATTATATTTCTCATGGTTCTGTTTGTGACAAATCTTCCAAATTTTGAAACAATGTAGTCTAAGACTTCTGACTTATGGAAGTCTGAAGTTTGGGCAATCTGATCTGTCCAATATCTTTTGATAATTGGGTCTTGAACTTTTGGGAGAAGCTCTTGAACGTATTTTGCATCAGTCAAGACTCTAACTACTTCAACGAATGTCGCTCCTTCGTCATACATGACAGTAAGCATTGCATTTCTTACTGCGTGTTCAAATCGCGGACCTATA
Source organism: Patescibacteria group bacterium (assembly GCA_040881235.1). Taxonomy (GTDB): domain Bacteria; phylum Patescibacteriota; class Microgenomatia; order UBA1406; family GWC2-37-13; genus JBBEDP01. The sequence goes on along the minus strand of JBBEDP010000011.1, from coordinate 6,119 downwards.
ATTCCGGTTCTTTGTGGGTCATAAAGTTTGTACATAAGATTAATAATGGAAGTTGTCAAGAAATGTTTTTGATCTTCTGTATTTGCTTCAAGAAGATTCAGACCCATTGGTCTTGAAGTTTCAGATGGATCAAAATATATGACGTCTTCTGCTCTCTCAGGAGGAATAAATTTTACAATTTCGTCAATCAGATCTCCGTGCGGATCGATGACACATACTCCTTTTCCATCTTTTATATCTTGTATTGCCATATCTTGAAGAAGATACGACTTTCCAGTTCCTGTTTTTCCAATAATATATACATGTCTTCTTCTATCATCATCATCAATATGTACAGGTCTTCTCACCCCTCTATAATATCCTTGGCCAATATACATACCTTTGTCTTGTGATACTTCTGCTGCAACTGGCGCTGTTTTTGCTTTAAGCCATTTCAAATGAGGTGTTTCAACCGATTTATTTGGAAAGTGAAATAAAGTAGCTAGCTCATCTGCTGATAGTATTGAATAATTTTTGAAAAACGGATTTTTGAAAACAGGAAAAAACTTATAAATAAAATTAAGCATAAAGCCACCTTTAAAAAATACTTTTGCAGATGTTAAATAATTTAAGTCAGCGCTAAATTGTGAAAAAGCAGATTTTATATTTTTTAAATGACTTTTTGCCATATCTTTAGATTTTGAAGATACGACAATTCGGATAGCTGTTTCAAATCCGGCTTTCGAAGCCTTGTCATCAATACGCTCCAATGTCTTAGAATCTGTCTTAAAAGTAGCTTTTTCAGGATTAGATTCTGCTTTTTTAACGGACGTGATATATGACTTTGCATGTTTTTTCCAAGATTTATCTGCAGGTCTGATGAGTATTTGTACGATAGCTCCTTCTCCGTCATCCATTTTTGAAAGCGCTGATGTAATCCCTGATATTGAATCTGTTGGCAGTTCTTTATAGGTTTTAAATGGAAGATATGAAGAGCTTTTTTGGACCAAAGCTGCATATTCTACTTTACCCTCCTCAGAAAAAATATTTGGTTCGTCAACTCTTCTAATATCAGCATTTGAGTAATAACCGTATATGGTTTTTTCAACTAAATCAATCAACTTTGCAGGTGCTGAAACAAAAAATTTAATATCTGCTTTTACCCCTACGATTTCAAATGAAATAACGTCTTCAACATCAAGAAAAGACATGAATCCAGACTTTTTTAGCGAAGAAAAAGATGTAAACATCTGCTCTGCGGCGTCTATCTTAATTTCGTTGTCTTTTGGGAGACGAACTTCAACAGTTACTGTCTCAAGTGAAGCTTTTTCTCTTTTTTTGAGCCTAAAATATATAATTATTAGGTATACAAAAATAAAAGTAAGAACTCCTGCAAACGCAGCTGCTATAAAAGCCAAAAGAAAAGCAAATATTCTGTCAAGTAATCCCTGAAAAAATAAATCTTGCATGATAAAAATTATATAATATTCCTAATGACAAAAATTTTAAAAAAAATAAGTCCGTATTTTGGAGCTTTACTTATCGTATATTTATTAGGAAATATAGTTGCCTCTCAAAACGTGTCTCCTATATATTATAACCTTTCTGACTCTAATATAAGTAAGAAGAATTTGTATGATGAAACCTTTGGTTTTTTAGTCTCAATAAGAAATCTTCCCGAATTTGAAGAATTCTTACCAAGATTTGAAGCTGTTTTTGGAAATATTATAAGTGATGACATAAAAAAACACGACGAAAAACAAACCTTATACTTTGAAAATTTAGAATTTATATTAGATAAAAATCCAAAGTCGAGAGACGCTCTTCTAAAGCTCTATTTATACTATATTCAACAAGGGAATCCTGAAAAAGCTCAAGAGTATTTGGACAAAGCAAAAGAAATAGACCCAACACTAAGCAATTTCTAAACCCTAATCTCTAAATTCTAAACAAGCTCAAAATTCAAAAAAAACAAATTTTAAAACTTTTTGTATTTAGAGTTTAAATATTTGAAATTGTTTAGAAATTAGGAATTAGAGATTAGAATTTATTTTGAGGCTTTTTAACTTCTTTATCTCCTCATCTTTCACTTGTGGAAAGTTTTTATAATATTGTGATATTGCCGTCAAAGATGGGTCTGTGTAAACAATTACTGACTTATTGACACCCTTAATTTTAAAATCAGACGAAGCTATAGGAAGAACTAAGATTATCTGATTTGGATTTTTTGATTTTATAAATTCTATTGCGGCAAATAACGTTGACCCTGTAGCAACTCCGTCATCTGTAATGGCAATTATTTTATCTTTTACGTTGTCAAAGTTTTTTTCGTTGACATTAAACCTAGTGCAATAGTTTACAAATCTTTTTTCTGCTTCTTTTATTTGCTTTGCAATTTGGCTATTTGACAAGTTAAGCATGTTTGCTATTTTTGTGTTTATATAAGTAACATCAAAACAAATAGCTCCTATTGCAAGTTCAGGATTGTGTGGCGCTGTAACCTTAACGCTTACTAAGGGATAATGTAGCGCGTTAATATTTAGTGACAAATAATCGCCAAGAATTGCACCACCGCGAAGTAAAGAAAC
>JBBEDP010000011.1:0-3452 GCA_040881235.1 Patescibacteria group bacterium | reverse complement strand
TGTATAATATAACTGTTTTGGGCTCGTAGTTCAGTTGGCTAGAACGTTGCGCTGGCAGTGCAAAGGTCAGGGGTTCGAGTCCCCTCGAGTCCACAATATAGTATAATTGGAGCTCCTTAAATATGAACATACTAATTATTGTAGCAGGTGGCAAAGGCCTAAGAGCCGGCCTTGGATACAATAAAATATTTGCAAAACTAAATGGGGATTCTATCCTTTCGCTTAATTTAAAAACAATTGAAAAAGCAGAAGTCATCGATTCTGTAATTATCTCTGCAAAAAAAGCAGATATTCCAAAAATAAATAAAATCGTCAAAGAAAATAAATTTAAAAAAATCCTTAAAATAATTACTTCGTCAAAATCCAGACAAAGTTCAACTTACAAAGCGCTTAAATGGTTGGAAAAAGCCAAAATCAAGGCTCAGCTCGTAGGAGTACACAACGCTGTCAATCCTTTTGTAACAAGAAACGAGATAAACCAGGTATTTCTTGAAGCAGCTAAACACGGAGCAGCTCTTCTTGCATATCCTGCAAGAGATACTGTAAAAATATCAAATACAAAAGGTCTCGTAGATTACACTCCTGTTCGCGAAAAGTCTTGGTATGCTCAAACACCTCAAGTCGGTCGTTTTAATGACTTATATAAGGCCTTCAAAAAAGCTGAAAAGCAGGGTTTCTCAGGGACAGATGATACTCAGCTACTTGAAAAATTGGGTATTCCTGTAAAAATAGTTGCGTGTTCTTATCAAAACTTGAAAATTACTTTTCCAGAAGATTTAGTTATTGCAAAAATACTTAAAAAATTGGTTTCTTAAATGAATATTTCTATAGACGCACTCAGAATCGGAATCGGACAAGACTCACATAGCTTTTCAAGACTCAAAAAGCCGCTAGTTTTAGGTGGAATTAAACTTAACAATGTTGGAGGATTTGAAGCTAATTCTGACGGAGACGTCATACTTCATGCCTTATGCAACGCCTTAAGTTCAGCTATTGGAGGTAATTCCATAGGAACTTGGTCTGATGATATGCTTTACAAGAAAAAAATTAAGGATTCTAAAAAATACGTTGATGTTGTATTAAAAAGCATACATGGAAACAAATATGTGATATCTAATTTATCAATATCAATTGAAGCAAAAAAACCTCGATTTTCCTTATCTCAATTAAATAAAATAAAGTTTTCACTATCAAAAATTCTAAAAATAAATGTTAAACAAGTCGGAATTACTATTTCTTCTGGTGAAGGATTGAGCGATTTTGGAAAAGGTAAAGGAATGATGGTATTTTGTGCAGTTTTATTGATAAAGAATGGTTAGTCTAAAATCTTACGGTAAGATAAATTTGAATATTCATATTCTCCCTAAAAAATTGAGCAGTGGACTATATCCTGTTAAATATGTCATCTGCCAAATTGATTTATATGATGAAATCTATATTGAAAATATAAACAATAAGATTTTATTGACCTCAAATGATAAAAAACTTCCTAAAACAGAAAAGAATCTCGCTTATAAAGCTGCTGTTTTGTTAAAAGAAGAGGTTAAAAACAAAAGTCTTGGAGCAAAAATCAAAATAATAAAAAATATCCCAATTAAAGCGGGTTTTGGTGGAGGAAGTTCAAATGCCGCATCGGTACTTCTTTCACTTATCAAAATATGGGATGTCAAAATCAATAAGGAAAAAATTCTAAAAATAGCAGGAGAGCTTGGAAAGGAAGTTTTTTATTTATTAAAAGGAGGCGTGTGTGAGGTATTACACGACGGCACTGTGGTAAATAAAATTGTATCAAATATGCCTAAAATATGGCTTGTTTTGATAAGCCCTAAGCAAAAGAAGCCATCTACAGGACATATGTTTAAAAGCTTAATGCCAAAGGGTATTGGTAAAAAGCAAATTAAATTTAATCTTATTAAAAAAGCCATTCTCAACAATGATAAAAAAGCGGTAATCAAGAACCTTCACAATGATTTTGAAACTTATGCTTTAAAAAAATATCCTGACTTAATTAAGATTAAACAAGATCTACTTTACAACGGTGCTTTAAACGCAATAATGACTGGCGCTGGATTGTATATTGTCGGTTATTTTGATAAAAAGAAGACTGCAGAACAAGCATACAAGAGTTTAAGGAAAAAATATACTAACGCTATTCTTACAAATACCAAATAATATATTTATGTTTACAAGAGAAAAGACAAGACCAGTAAAAATAGGCAATCTAACAATTGGTGGTGGCAATTTAGTGCGAGTTCAGTCAATGACTCAAAGTCTAACTACCAACATTAAAAAAACAGTCAATGAAGTTAATGAAATGGTTGAAGCAGGATGTGAAATAGTTAGAATAACAATCCCTGATATGGCTTCTGCCAGAGCCTTAAAGGAAATAAAAAAGCAAGTCAAAATCCCTATAGTTGCAGATATTCATTTTCAGTATCTTCTTGCAATTGAAGCCGCTAAAAATGGCGCAGATAAAATAAGAATAAACCCAGGAAATATTGGTGGTGAAGATAGAGTTAAAGAAGTAGTGAAGATTTGCAAAGAAAAAAATTTGCCAATAAGAATTGGTGTTAATATGGGTTCTTTGGAGCGCGATCTTTATGCAAAATACGGTAATTTTGGCGTTCCTAGAGTAATGTTAGAATCAGCAACAAGAAATATAAAGATTTTAGAAAAATTAAATTTTAGAGATATTGTGGTTTCGTTAAAAGGATCTAACGCTATCCTTACAAAACAAGCATATATGCTTTTTGCGAAAAGATATAATTACCCTACTCACATCGGCCTAACAGAAGCCGGTCCTTCACTTGCCGGAATTGTAAAAAGCTCTGTTGGAATCGGGTCTATTTTGTCTGAAGGTATTGGAGATACAATAAGAGTTTCGGTTAGCGAGAGTCCTGTAGAACAAGTGAAAATAGGGTGGGAAATATTAAAGTCATTAAAGCTTCGTCAAAAGGGCGTTGATATTATTGCTTGTCCTACTTGTGGAAGGACAGAGATCGACCTAATCGGCCTTGCAAAAAAAGTTGAAGCTGTTTTATCTAAGGTAACCGCCCCAATTAGCGTAGCTGTTATGGGATGTGTGGTCAACGGTCCTGGTGAAGCTAGCTTTGCAGATATTGGTATTTGCGGTGGTAAAAACCAAGCCGCGATATTTAAAAAAGGAAAACTTCTAAAGACTATGAGTGAAGAAAAAGCACTACCTGATTTTATCGCTGAAGTAAAAAAAGTACTAATCGAAAAAGGATATAAGGATCAGATAAAAAACATAAAAAACTAATTGGTGATTAGCTAAGATTTACTTTGTTGGGCATGGAGCGAATTCGCAGTTTGGGCCTTCTCTTCCAACCCAACTTCCATCAGGACACTCTCTTGCTTCTTGAGTACAAAAAACTGTGTCTTCGTCAACCTCTTTATTTTTAGAATTTTGAATAGCATAAGAGGTTATGTAG
>JBBEDP010000010.1:0-8546 GCA_040881235.1 Patescibacteria group bacterium | reverse complement strand
TTGATGATGTTTTAACATCAGGCTCTACTGCAAAAGAAGCGGCTCGAACTTTAAAAAGGAATAATGCTTTAAAAGTTTTTGTTTTTGCTCTTGCTAAGGGTTAGCTGAAATGGTATATTTTGTGGAATAATGGGCAAGGTTTACAAGATTGAAATTTCTGCAAAAACTATTGTTTTTACAATCCTATTCTTAGTATTTTTAAATCTCGTGTGGATTGTAAGAGAGCTTATTTTTTCATTCTTCATTGCCTATATTGTAATGAGCGCCCTTAATCCTTGGATTTCTTTTCTTCAAAGAAAAAAGATCCCAAGACCACTTTCTACTCTAGTCACCTTTATTGTTATTTTTGGCCTTGTTGGTTATTTGTTTTTTTATCTTATTCCAATCGTGGCTAAAGAAACAACCCTTCTTTTTAGTAATCTTCCAAAGATTATTGAAAGCTATATTCCTGATTCAAAATCGTTCTTAGAAAATGATTTTTTTAAGACCAACCTACCAAATATTACTAATAACACATTACAATTCTTGAGAAACGTATTATCAAATGTAATTTTTGTAATATCTACAATTTTCTTCAGTTTGTATTTTCTTATTGAAGAGAATGCACTAAGAAAGTTTTTTACAAGGTTTTTTGATAAAGAAGGAGCTTATAAAGCCTTAAATATTTTAGATAATACTGAAAAAAGATTAAGACATTGGTTTTGGGGACAGCTCGTTTTAATGCTTGTTATAGGATTACTAGTATATATTGGCTTGACTTTATTAAACGTAAGGTTTGCTCTACCACTTGCTCTTATAGCTGGGCTTCTCGAGATTGTACCCATCATAGGTCCTATAATTTCAACTATTCCAGCATTTATAATTGCTATTTCTGATTCTACATTTTCAGGAATTGCAATAATAGCTCTATATTTTGTAATTCAGCAAGCAGAAAATCAAGTTATAGTTCCTTATATTATGAGAAAAGCAGTAGGACTAAATCCAATAGTAACTTTAGCCGCTCTTATAATAGGAGGGAGAGTTGGTGGGTTTTTAGGTGTATTAATAGCGATTCCAGTCACTTTATTTATTGAGACAATTGTGACTGAGTATATAAAATCAAAGTGAAGATAGCGGTCCTAGGTGGCGGATTTGCCGGCATTTCAGCAGCGTACTATATATCAAAAAAAGGACACAGCGTTACTCTTTTTGAAAAAGAATCTATTTTAGGAGGCCTCGCCGCTGGATTTAAACAAGACAACTGGGATTGGTATTTAGAAAAAGCAGTTCATCATTGGTTCTCTAATGATAAAGACATACTGAGCTTTGTAAAAGATACTGGGCTTAAAAAAGTGATCTTCAAATCACCACTTTCTGCTTCTTTATATCAAGATGTAATTAATAATTACCGCATAATTCCCTTAGATAACCCGCAAAGCTTGTTCAAATTCCCCTATCTAAATTTATTACAAAAATTAAAAGTAGCTTTTGTATTGGTATTTCTTAAAACCACTCCCTTTTTGCCTATATTTGAAAAAATAAGCGCAGAAAAGTTTTTAAAAAAAACTATGGGTAAGCGAGCCTGGAAAGTGCTATGGAAAGAACTATTTCGGAAAAAGTTCGGTAAATATGCGGGAAATATTGTAGCTTCATTTATTTGGGCAAGAATAAATAAAAGGACAAAAAAGTTAGCTTATCCATACGGGGGATTTCAAAAGCTGGTTTATCTTTCTGAAAAAAAACTAAAACAGCAAGGAGTAGAAATTAGAAAAGAAGAAAGCGTTGAAAATATACATATGAAGGGATCGAAATTTTTTATACAAGTAAATGGTAAAAAGGATAATTATGATGCAGTAATATCAACGCTCCCAACTCCAGTATTTACTAAAATAGCCAACAGAGTCTTCCCACTCAGTTATATAAAAAGGCTAAAAAAAATAAAATACTTACATGCAATATCACTTGTCATAGAGCTTAAGATGAGTTTTTTTGAAAAAGAATATTGGGTTAATATAATAGATCCAAAAACCCCAATTATGGGTATTTTTGAACACACAAATTTTATTGATAAAAAATATTATGGAGGGAATAATTTATTATATTCAGGAAATTATGTAGGCTTCGATGACCCCCTAGTAAAAATGACAGATAAGGAAATTTTCAACTGGTATTTTACATATCTTAAGCGCATTAATCCAAAACTCAAAAAAAACCATGTAATTAATTACTTTGTTTTTAAAGGGCCTTTTGCCCAGCCTATTTTTGACAAGGATTTTATTAAAAATAAACCAGACTTTATAACGCCAGTTAAAAACTTTTATATTGCAAATTTAGATATGACCTATCCATATGATAGGGGGACAAATTACGCAGTAAAGTTAGGAAAAGAAGTCGCAAAACTAATTTAATTATTGGTTATTTCTTTAGTTGTTCTTTAAAGTAATCAACAAAAGGTATTACGGTGGGATCTTCTTTTCTTAGTGCAGCTAGATACATACTTAAATAACTTCCAAACGCCATTAATTCAAAAACTTGTTCAATTTTGTTTTGTCCTTGAAGCTCGTGCCATAGTGTTTGGATAGAGTTTTTTTCAACAACCTCTTTAGTTATTTTAAATCTTTTAATAATCCTTTCTGAATAAAGATCTGAAAAAAAGAATATAAAAACTCCAAGTCTTTTTAACATATCTGGGTGTTTTAGTCCCTCCATTAGATGATGATTTAATTCTGGGATAATTCTAAAAGACGATATCGTTTTTGCTGTTTCATTTGTTTGGTTAGCTACAGCATTTCCAACCCCTGTTAAGAATTCAGAAACAATAAAATACGGGTATTTTTCAAGTATGTCACTTGCCATTTTTTTAGCAGGATTATGTTCTGTCGGGTTGTCAATCATCAGGTTTTTTGTTAATAGTTTTAAATTATTAATTGAGGAGTTAACTGTATTTTCATCCGCTTTTATATACCCAAGATTGATAAGAAGGCCTAAATGTCCACCAACCATATATCCAAAACCAATACGAGGTTGATTTGATGGATTAAATTTAGGTACAAATAAGTAATAGGGAGAAGAGTTTTTTTCAAAAATATCAATTAATTCTCCACCCGTTGTTATTCCTGTAAGCATGGCTCCTTTTTTAACTGCATCTTTAGCACCCATAACAACTTCTTCTGTAGTTCCAGAATAAGAAGACGCGATAACTAAAGTTTCATTATTTACATAACCTGGAAGAACATAGTCGTCAACAATTTCATACGGGATTGTAAACTTTTCTTTAAAAAGTTTGCTAATAATTAAAGAAGGAAACCGTGATCCTCCCATACCACAGATAACTGCATTTTTAGCCTTTTTATAGCTTGGCTGAAATTTTATATTTAAAGCTTCATTAAAAGATTGAGAAAGTTGATCTTGTAGAGAGTCTACTGATTTAATTACATTAGGACCACCTTGGCTATTAATAATTTCTTCTTTATTATCAAGAACAGACATCTCTTTATTGTAGATTAAAGAATTAATTAATTAAAGCATTAATTTGAGTATTTGAGATGCGAATGTTTTATAATATGGCTGTGAAGCAAAACAAACTTTTGTATATATTAGAAAGCTTTAGAGTAAATCAATGGATTAAAAATCTTGTCGTATATACTGCAATTATATTCTCTGGAAAACTTTTTGACCCTCAGCTTTTTGCATTAACAACATATGCGTTTCTTATATTTGTTCTTTTATCTTCAGTTTCATATGTGCTTAACGACATAATAGATTATAACTATGATAGAAAACATCCTGTTAAAAAGTTCAGACCCATTGCTTCAGGAAAAATATTAATTCAAGAAGCAACGTTCATTGTTTTTGTATTAATGATAGTTGTACTAATACTATCACTCTTCTTTTCACTGAGATTTTTTATGCTGGCTGTTGTTTTTATACTTTTACATCTTTTGTACTCTCTTTATCTTAAAAAATTTGCTGTAATTGACATATTATCCATTTCTTTTTCCTTTATGATTCGAGCCTTCGCTGGAGAGGTAATTACAGGATTTCACATACCTATATGGCTTATCTTGACTATATTTTTTGGTTCATTATTTATAGCTAGTGTAAAACGACATGCAGAATTTGTGATACACGGATCTGATACAAGAAGTTCCCTAACCTTTTATAAGGAACATATGCTAAATTTTTTAACCAATACATTTGCAACAACCACAATAATTTCATATTCGTTGTTTACCTACCTTGAGAGACCTCCGTTTATTTCAACGCCATTTAACGAGTACTTCAGCCGCGTTCTACCAAACTTTGAAGCAAGAAGATGGCTTATGATTACAATACCGTTTGTAGTATATGGCATTGCAAGATACGCACAACTTCTTTATACCAAAGATGAAGGAGAAAGACCAGAAAAATTAATTACAAAAGATTTACCACTTGTTGCAACCATATTTTTATGGGGATTAACAGTTATAACGCTTATTTATATACTGTAATCTAAACTCTAAGCCCTAATCTCTAAACTCTAACCAAACTTAAATGCATAAAACTCAAAAAAGTGATTTTATAATTTGTATATTTTGGAATTGCTTAGAATTTAGGATTTAGAGTTTAGAGATTCCAAGTTTACTTGGTTTTTGTGCTTATTTTGTAGATTATAATCCGTTGATATTTTTATTGAAAAATTAGATAATACAAAAGCATTCATATGAAAAATGATAAAAGCAAATCGCAAGCAGTAAACCTAGCAATAGAACAAATTCAAAAACAATTCGGCAAAGGAGCCATTATGAAGTTCGGCGCCGGCCCAGTAGCGGCTGTTGACGTAATACCAACCGGTATTTTACCACTTGATATAGCACTTGGCGTTGGAGGTATTCCAAAAGGTAGAATAGTAGAAATATACGGGCCTGAATCTTCAGGTAAAACAACTCTTTGTCTTTCAATAATTTCTCAAGCTCAAAAAAAAGGAGGAATCGCCGCTTTTATTGACGCAGAACACGCAATGGATCCAGCGTGGGCACAAGTTCTTGGAGTTAAACTCGAAGATCTTCTTATTTCTCAACCAGATACTGGAGAACAAGCTCTTGAAATTGCAGAAGCTTTAATAAGATCTGGTGGAGTAGATATTATAATTATTGACTCAGTAGCAGCACTTGTTCCAAGATCTGAAATTGAAGGTGAAATGGGAGACTCGCAAATGGGGTTACAGGCAAGACTGATGTCTCAGGCGCTAAGAAAGCTTACAGGAGCAGTTTCAAAGGCAAAAACAACAGTGATTTTTACAAATCAACTAAGACATAAGATAGGAGTATTTTTCGGTAATCCAGAGACTACTCCTGGAGGACTTGCTCTGAAATTTTATGCATCAGTAAGAATTGATGTAAGAAAAATAGAGACCCTTAAAAAAGACAATCAGGTATTTGGTGCAAGAGTAAGAACAAAGGTTGTTAAAAATAAAATTGCTCCACCTTTTAAAATGGCAGAATTTGTAATAACCGCAAAAGGAATTGATAGCGATGAAGCTCTTATTGAAGCCGCAATACAAGAAGGCGTTGTGACAAAAAGTGGATCCTTTTTACGACTAAACGATAAATTAATAGGACAAGGAAAAGACCAGGTTAAAGAGGAGTTCAAAAAGAATCCTAAGTTAAGAGAGAGTATCATCTCGGCACTTTCGAACAGTACTAGCGGAAAGAAAAAAGATGCATGATAATCTTAAAAAAGCTTTAAATCGTTGTTATTTCTACCTAAAATACAGGCCAAGAACAGAGAAAGAAATATATCAATATTTATACAAGAGGTCCAAGAAGTATAAACTTAAACAACAAGATGTTTTTGAAATAATAGATGAATTAAAAAATAAGGGCTACCTAAATGATTCAAAGTTTATAGAATGGTTTGTCGATAAACGTATAAGAAGTAAACCAAAAGCAGTCTTCATAATTAAAAGCGAATTAAGAGCGCTGGGTATTAACGAAGAATTAATAAGAAATTATTTTGAAGAAAACAAAATTGATGAATTTCAATTAGCTTTTAAAGCCTTGGAAAAGGCAGAAAAAAGATTTTCAAAAATAGAGCTTACTACTAGAAAAGAAAAAGAAATATTATTTTTAACCAGAAAGGGTTTTAAATATGATACGGCTTTGGCAGCAGTTGAAGAATTAAATAAAAAGGATTAAAATATAAGTATTATATGAAATTTAATAACATACTATGGCAGATGACAACAAGACATCCAAAGATGATACTCTATTGGATAAAAAGATAAACGAAATAACAGACAAACTAAAGGATAAGACAAACATCTCTTCAGATGAGGCAAAAAACTACGTAATTGGTCTCTGGGAATCAAAACTAAAGGAAGATATAGCTAAAAAAATTAGAGCTGCAGAAGAAGAGTTAAAAGCTAAAGCAGAGAATACAGCAAAACAAATATTAGTTGATGCGATGAGATTTGGAGCTACAGATTATGTGGCTGAATATACGCTTTCAACTGTAAATATACCAAGCGAGGACTTTAAAGGAAGAATAATTGGGAAGGATGGTAGAAACATTAGAGCTTTTGAATTAGCAAGTGGAGTTGATGTAGATCTAGAAGAATCAGGCGTAATAAAATTATCCTCATTTGATTCAGTAAAGAGGGAAATAGCAAGGCTCTCACTTGAACAGTTGATAAAAGACGGAAGAGTTCAACCAGGAAGAATTGAAGAAATAGTAAATAAAACTAAAGAAGACGTAGAGAAAATAATGTTTAAAGCAGGTGAAGAGCTGGCTTTTAAAGTAGGAGTTCACAACCTTCCAAACGATATGTTAGCCATGTTGGGCAGATTTAAGTTTAGATATTCGTATGGTCAAAACTTGATACTTCATACCTTAGAGGAAACAAAAATAGGCATTGCTCTAGCTCATGAACTTAACGCAGACGTTGATACAGTGAGATTAGGCTGCCTTTTTCACGATATTGGTAAAGTTATTTCTGATAAAGAAGGTTCCCATGTCGATATTGGAGTTGAGTTTCTAAAAAAACATGGCTTCCCAGAAGCTGTAATTGGTTGCGTTGCCGCTCATCACGAAGACATTCCTTTTCCATCAATTGAAGCCGTAATAGTATATATCTCCGATGCAGTTTCAGGAGGAAGGCCTGGAGCAAGACATGAAGATTTCCAAGAGTATTTAAAAAGAATTAAAACAATTGAAGACGTTGCAAAAGAAAACGAAGGAGTAGAAGACGCATACGCACTTCAAGCGGGTAGAGAGCTACGAGTTATAGTTAAACCTTCAAAAATATCGGACGATGAAGCTTTAATTCTATCTAGTAAAATAAAAGACGAACTTGAAAAAAAATTTGATGTTTTTCCAGGCCAGATAAAAATTACTGTTATTAGAGAATTTAGAGCTGAATCAACTACAAAAATATAACAAAATCTTCAAAAAGTCTACGATTTGTACTGTTGCAAGGCCGTAATTTGATATAGATTGTTATAATAAGATATTTTTAATATGGATTGACACAGAGCCAAAAAACTATTAAGCTGTGTTCGATTGACTTTTATTAAAGTCTAAACTAAAAATCAAAAGGAGGTGATATATTAAATGACAAAAGCAGAATTAGTAGCTCAAGTAGCTAAAAAAGCAGGACTTACTGCAAGAGCAGCAAAAGACTCTGTTAACACAATTTTTTCTTCTATTACTCAAGCAGTGAAAAGAGGAGAAAAAGTAGTAGTCACTGGTTTTGGTACTTTTCTTGTTAGAAAAAGAGCAGCAAGAAAAGGGCGAAATCCGCAAACAGGCGCAGAAATTCAAATCCCTGCGACTAAAACTCCAGGTTTTACTGCAGGAAAATCTCTAAAGAGAGCAGTAAAATAATGGAACAATACTAAAAAACCCCACACTGATTTGTAAGGGTGGGGTTTTTTATTTAGTATGTTATAATAAAAAATGACACGAAAGCTTATCGTACCAACACTTATTGGATTTATTCTTTTTTTAACAATTCCAATTTTATATCTTGCTAATTACTCACAAACCATTACAACAGAAGATCAAAAAGTCGTATACGAACTTCCTTATCCAGGCATTCTTCCAGACCACCCCTTATACTTTTTTAAGGCTATTAGAGATAAAATTTTAGATTTTTCAACTAGAGACAAACTTAAAAAAGTTGATCTCTATATTTTATTTTCTGACAAAAGAGCGAGAATGGCTCAATTATTAAGTGACAAAGGTAAAATGGACCAAGCTATTACTACAATGTCAAAAAGCGAAAAATATTTCTTAAAAATTCCTAAATTGCTCATACAGTCAAAAGAACAAGGAGAAGCCCCTAAGAACGAGTTAATAGACAGAGTTAAGGCAAGTAATAAAAAACATAGGGAAGTTATTCAAGAGCTTTTAAAAACCGCCCCAGAGGGAGAACAGTATAGAATAACAGAGATACTTATGATAAACGAGAATTCTCAAAACGACCTCGAAAACTTGCAATAACTCCAAATATTAAGCTTAATAAAAGCATATTTTGTTGTAGTGTTATCCAATAATGATCAAAAAAGCCAGTAAGTATGATAGCAACG
>JBBEDP010000009.1:0-1457 GCA_040881235.1 Patescibacteria group bacterium | reverse complement strand
AACTAACAGAATCGACACAGCTTCTCTATTTGGAATTGCGCAAGAAGCACAAGCAATACTCCCACAATTTGGTAAAAAAGCCCGCTTAAAAGTAAACCCGTTGGAAACATTTTCATTTGCTAATTTGGAACAGGGAAGTAAGAATAATATTAATGTAGAAATACAGGAAAAAAATCTTGTTAGTAGACTTTCTTTAATTGTATTATCAGGAATAAGAGTCGGGGAATCAGCTGAAAAAATAAAAAAAAGACTTTCATCTTGTGGAGTAAATACCATTAATAACGTAGTTGATATTTCAAATTATATTCGCATTTCATTGGGACAGCCATGTCATATATTTGATTTCGATTCAATAGCTGGTGGAAAAATGAATGTGAGAAAAAGTAAAAAGGGAGAAATCGTACAAACTCTTGATAAAGATAAAATAACTCTACCTGGTGATGATATTGTGATTTCAGATGGGGATGGAAAACTAATCGACCAACCAGGAATTATGGGAGCATATAACTCTTCTGTTAAAGAAGCAACAAAAAACGTCGTCTTATTTGTTCCTGTTTTTAACGGCAAAATGGTGAGACGAACATCAATGCTGACTGGAAAAAGAAGCGATTCTGCTTCATATTTTGAAAAAGGCATTGACGAAGAAAGGACTGAAGCGGCTT
This sequence comes from Patescibacteria group bacterium, assembly GCA_040881235.1. GTDB lineage: Bacteria > Patescibacteriota > Microgenomatia > UBA1406 > GWC2-37-13 > JBBEDP01. The sequence goes on along the minus strand of JBBEDP010000009.1, from coordinate 795 downwards.
TAGTGTTTGGAGTAGATTTATTAAAAGAATTTGCAGGAGGTTTAGTTTCTTCAAACCTAATAGATATTTATGAAAACAAATATAACCCAAAAAAATTAACCGTATCTATTTCAGAAATTAATAAATTGATCGGTGTAGAAGTTGATAATAAAAAAATAGTAGAAATTCTTTTAAATCTAGGGTTTAAAGTGGATGCAAACGGGGATAACTTAAATGTAATCCCTCCTTCTTATAGAGCTAACGACATCAGCCTTAATCAAGATATTACTGAAGAAGTTGCAAGAATTTATGGCTATCATAACATACCATCACAGCTACAAAATATGGAATATGTCACTGCGCAAAAAACCATAGAAGAGGTAATTGAAAAAACAAAAGAAATAAAAGGACAACTCAAACATATCGGCCTTATAGAAATAATAAATTATTCTATGATTTCAACAGACCAACTTGACAACTTTAATGAAAAGGAAGAGGACTTATTAAAAATTTCAAATCCTATATCGCAAGATTTGCTATATTTGAGATCATCACTAATACCTTCATTAATTTCAAATATTAAGAGCAACATAGGCAAGCAAAAAATTATGAAATTTTTCGAAATCTCAAAAGCTTTTAAAGGCAATTTGAACGATTTGCCTGATGAAATATTAAAATTGGCTTTTGTAACTAATACCTCTTACTTTGATTTAAAAGGAATAGTCGAAGTCTTGTTCAAAAATTTAAACATAGCCAATGTGGAATTTAAACAAAGTAATGAATCACATTTTGCAAAAGATAAACAAGTGTCGATAT
>JBBEDP010000008.1:0-1465 GCA_040881235.1 Patescibacteria group bacterium | reverse complement strand
AGTCAGCTTCTTTAAATTGGTTCCACTCAGTTAGTATGCAAAGAGCATTACTGTCCTCAAGCGCATCATATTGATCTTGAAAATATGAGATTTTATCACCAAAAACTGTTTTTATATTTTCTTGTGCAGCGGGATCATATACGTTAATTTTATAACCCACACTCAATAGTTCTTTTATAATATATACAGAAGGAGCTTCTCTAATATCGTCTGTATTTGGTTTAAAGCTAAGCCCCCATAGACAAATACGAGAGCCAGATTTGACACTCTTAGTTATTTTTTTGATATAGTTTTTTCGTGCCTCAAGATTAATTTTATTTACAGATTTAAACAAATCAGGATCTGCTTCGTGCTTAGTCATAATATGAACAAGCGCATTTACATCTTTTGGAAGACAAGATCCTCCAAAACCTACTCCTGGATAAAGAAATGATCTTCCAATCCTCTTATCAAGACCAACTGCGTTCATAATAGTCTCAACATCAGCTCCTGTTTTTTCTGCAAAGTCAGCAAATAAGTTTGCAAAAGATATTTTTGTTGCGAGGATTGCATTTGATGCGTATTTAATAATTTCAGCAGACGCTATATCCGTTGTTATTTTTTTCCCATTGACTGGTTTATGAAGTTCCAGAAGTAGCCTTCCAGCTTTTTTGGAATCTGTTCCAATTACTACTCTATCAGGATTAAAAGTATCATTTATCGCACTTCCTTCTCTTAAAAACTCCGGGCAAGAAGCTACGTCAAACAAAACGTTTTTTTTACTTGAGATATTGTTATTTATTATTTCTTTTATTTTAAGATTTGTACCAACTGGAACAGTGCTTTTGCAAGATACTACCGTATATCCATTTTTTAGGAATTTAGAGACGTTTTCTGATACTTCATAAACTGAAGTTAAGTCTGCTTCACCGTTTTTTGACATTGGCGTCCCAACAGCAATAAAAACAACATCAGATTTGGTTATGCAGTCTTTATAATCTAGCGTGAATTTTATTCTTCCTTCTTTAAGGTTTCTTTTAAGGAGTTCTTCTAGCCCAGGTTCATATATTATTGGATCACCTTTCAGTAATCTTTTAATTTTTTCAGGCGTATGTCCTAATACATATACTTCGTTTCCAAAATCAGCAAACACGCAAGCTGTTACAAGTCCGACATAACCGTGTCCAATGAAGGTGAGAGTCATAAGCTAAATATTACTTTATGATGGTTGTAATTTCAATGGAGCTGCTTCTTAATTTCATGTAGTGAGTCTTCAAAACTACTCATTTTATAAAAATCATTTTTTACACTTTTTAATGATGAAAATTGTGGTCTTATTGATGCGAGCTCTTTATAGTAAGAGGAAAACGAATTTGGTCTTATTAAATCCTTATCAAGATCAAAGACGCTTGCAATTGTTTTAACAGCTTCGTAAGGGCTTAAATTAGTAGATCCTGCAATGTGATAGATTTCAGGAGAATAATTA
>JBBEDP010000007.1:0-8753 GCA_040881235.1 Patescibacteria group bacterium | reverse complement strand
GAGTCTTGTGTAAAAAATCTTGATCGCTCATATGCTTCTTCACCCAACGTTTCTCTTAATGAAGGATTATCGATAATTCTTTTAATGTTATCTGCGATATTTTTCCATTCGTTATTATTTGAAAATAAAGCATTATCTTGTGCGATTTCTTTAAAAACTAAAATATCTGAAAGTACAGACGGAGTTTTTTGTGATCCCGCCTCTATAAATGAAAACCCAAATCCTTCATCGTGAGACACTAAAAGATTACAGACGGAGTTTTTATATAGCCATACAAGTTCATTATCGGACACAAATCCTGGAAAGATAAAATTACTATCATCTTTTGTTAAATTTAAGAAGCTTTTGAGCTGCCTTTGCCACGAATGATTTAAATCCTCTTTTTTTTGAAATACTTTTCCTACAAATACGGCTTTAATTCCTATACTTTTTATAGCTTTTGCAATGTTGAGTAGATTTTTATTCCAGGTAGCATCTCCTACATAAATCAAATATTTTTCATCGAGATCTTTTATAAACGAAGGTTTTCTTTCTTTTATTTTAAGAAAGTCATTTGAAAGAGTTGGATATACGACTTTTATTTTTTGTTCATCTACTTTTAAAATTTTGATTATATCCGCTTTACTACTATCAGAGTCTGTAATAATTAGATCGTAGTTTGACAAAGATTTTTTATTTCTTAAAAAATTAATACTACCCATTATTCCAACAGGGAAATGACTGCGATATTTGAGTGGTATAACATCGTGAATCACAGCTATTTGTTTTATAAATTGTTTTTTTGAAATAAGTGGAGGAGCAAAAAAATTAAAAAAAGGATTTATAAAGATACAATCTTTTGGAATATCATCGACAGTATTTGTAAATATCGCATTGTCTTTAAGACTTGATTTTAAAAGTTTGAGATAGCGACCAATTCCGCGAACCTTGCTCATTTGATCATCAATAATTGGGTCGTATATACAGATTTTTTTGTCCATAGGATAAAGTATACAAATTTCTAATTTCTAATTGCTCTAATTGCTATAAAGAATAACCAATCACCAATGACCAAATATCAAACCGTCATTTCCAGCCCCCACTGTCATTCTGAGCGCAGCGAAGAATCCTTGTTAATCTCAATAAGATCCTTCGGACTTCGTCCTCAGGATGACAAAAAACATCCCCCTGTCATTCCCGCACCCCCTTGTCATTCCCGCGGAGGCGGGAATCCAGAGCAGACCGGATCCCCGATCAAGTCGGGGATGACATTGGTGATGTTTTCGCTTCTTTTATTTTTTAATATTAATATTGTATTTGTTCTAGTTGATATATATAATTCAATCTTTAAATGACAGAACATAATATTGAACCAAGTCCGATGTTAGACTCAACAACCGTCAGAAAATTTGTGCAAAAAGAGGGGTATTTCTTTCCTGATAATCCTTATATAAGTCGATGTATTGATGGTAGATACCCAGACGACGATATGCTTCCAGCTCTTGCTATACCTGGTGCCGATATAGGACAGATAGTAATGCTTTTTGCAGCTGGAAATGAGGCAAGGGTAGAAATAGATTTAGACGATGCAGTTGGCGCTTTAATAGAGGTCGTTGGTGGTGTAGAAAACATACGAATTCATACCGATACTCATAAAGTTCAAGAAGGGACAGCTGCTGGATGTGGATATTTTGCAAAGGTTAAAGAGAGTCCTGATGCATTTGGCGTTACACCAGAACAAGTCGGTCAAATAGAACAGAAATTTACAGGATTAGTTAGTAAGGGAGCGCAAGAGATCATACTTCTAGGAGATCATGAAGAAGAAGGCGTATTAATTATTAACGGTGAAAAATCAGTAAGACCAAAAGGCAAATTTTTTATATTTCATGAATCGCTAGTTAAAGAAAGAAATAGGTTGATTGTGGATGTGCTTTTTGCAGAGGACTCAAAAAACTTGCATGCAATATTGGATCAATTAGAAGGAACTCAAGACAATAAAGGGGTTGTAGAAAAACAATTATCAACAATTAAACAAATACTTGCTTCAACAAAACCTGTATTTAACGTATCTTTTAAACCAAATGGTACTCTTGCCGTTTCTCAAAAACACTAATTTTTATAGTGTATACTTTTAAGAATTAAAAATCGTAATTAGTGATGATTCTTGGGCCAAAAAAACTATTAGAGCTTGTAAAAAAAATTAAACTTGTTGAGAATTTATCATCCAGAGAGCTTGAAAACCCAGAGGGAGCAGGTTTTGATCTTCGACTTGGAGAGCTTCATACGATAAAAGGGAAAGGATTCTTAGGTGAGTATGAAAGAGAAACTCCAAAATCAACGCTTTATAAATCTTACATTCCCGGAATGTCAACAAAAGTAACAATAAAACCAGGTGATTTTTATCTAGCCTCTACTATAGAAGAAGTTAATACTCCAGAAAATCTCACGATAAATTTTAAGCCAAGAACTACCACTTTTAGGTCAGGTTTAATGTTAAGGACCGGAAATGTCGCGCCAGGATATAAAGGCAAGCTTACTTTTGCTCTAAAAAACGAAGGTCCATGTGATGTAGTTTTAGAAATGGGATGTAGGATAGTGCATGCACAATTTGAAGAAGTTAAGGGCGGAGGATCAAAATATCGTGGACAATGGCAAGGTGGAAGAGTGACAACGAAAGCTAGAGAAAAGCAAGTTTAAACATATGAAATATCATATTGAATTTGACATAGATTTTAAAAGAAATAAAGACAAGGGTTTACTTATTGCAATTGAAGGAATTGATGGTGCTGGAAAGACAACTCAAGCAGAATTAGTAGCAAAAGAGTTGTCAAAAAAACACAAAGTATACGAAACCAAAAATCCCACAGATGGAGTCATTGGAAAGTTTGTGCGGCAAGTTTTAGCTGGAAAAGTTAATATTCCCCCCGTTTCATTTCAATATCTTTTTTCTGCAGATAGGCAAGTACAACAAGAAGACATATTAAACAAACTTAGAGAAGGGAAAATTGTAGTTACAGATAGATATTTTTGGTCGGCCATTGTGTATGGAATAGTTGATAGAGACGAATTAGACTTTGAAAAAACCGGTGATCTATTGCTTGTTTCACAAGGAATATTATCTATGTATCATAGATTTATTGTTCCAGATTTAACGATATTCTTAGATATTCCATTAGAAGTTTCAATGAAACGAATTGAAACTACAGATAAAAAAGTAGAGATCTATGAAAATCTAGAGAAATTGAAGAAAATTCATAAAGGATACAATTGGTTAATTAACAAATTTAAAAAGGAATTTACAATTGTTGATGGTACTCAATCTCAAGAAGAAGTTACAAAAGAAATTATAAAAATTTTTAATAATTTAAATCAAAAAAGAAATGGCAACAAATAAGCACCAGGAATATCAATATTTAAACCTTCTAAATGACTGTCTAAAAAAAGGAGTTAAAAAGGTAGATTATGGCACAAATGTTGGGATAAGAAGTCTTTTTGGTGCTCAAATGAGGTTTGATCTTTCCAAGGGCTTCCCACTACTTACTACAAAAAAAGTATATTGGAGTGGCGTCTTACATGAGCTTTATTGGTTTTTTACTGGACAAACCAATATAAAATACTTGGTCGATAATAAAGTACATATCTGGGATGATTATCCATACAAGATTTATCGTAGAATGTTAAAGCAAAAAAAGGTTAAAGAAGATTTAACTAAAGAAGAATTTATTGAAAAGATTGCAAAAGACGAAAAATTTGCTAAAAAATATGGTGAATTACCTAGAATTTATGGAGAAATGTGGAGAAGTTGGCCAACCCATTCGACAGGCTCAGGGCAAGCAAAAAAAAAAGGAAGAACTATTGATCAGCTCGCATGGATTGTAGATGAGTTAAAAAAAGACCCAGATGCAAAAAATCTTATAGTCAATTCTTGGAATCCGGAATACCTTTATACAATGGCTGATTCTGATGATACGTCTTTATTTCCTATTTGTCATAATATGTTTCAGGTTAGTCAAAGAGATGGTAAGCTGTCGCTTCAACTTTATCACAGGAGTGCAGATATGTTTTTAGGGGTGCCATTTAATATAGCAAGTTATTCTTTATTGACTATTATTTTAGCAAGCGTAACTGGTTACAGGCCAGGTGAGTTTATCCATACTTTTGGCGATTATCATATTTATGAAAATCACGTAAAACAAGTAAAAGAACAAATAAAAAGAAAGCCTAAACCATTTCCAAAAGTTAGACTAAAATCAAAAATTAATAAGCTTAGCGATTTTACCCCTGACAAAATCGAATTATCAAACTATGAATCTCATCCTTCATTAAAAGCAGAATTGACTGTTGCCGGAGGCTATTACGATCCAGAGTTCGGCTACTACCTTTAGAATTTATTTACCAACATTAAATAGCTCGATACCGAATTTTTTATTCGACAAAGGAGCCCTACCACTTCGTGGATCCCCGCTCAAAAAAATTGATATCTTCGCTATTTTTCTTAATTCTTAATTCTTGCGTCTTACTCTTTTTATAAACCCGTTAACTCGTGAACTCGTTAACCGATAAATAAATAATGTATTTGTAAAATACTTGATACTATATACTAAACTTATGTCCCGCCCAATTATAAGCCTAATTGTTGCTACAGATTCTAAAGGTGGAATTGGTCGTGATAATAAAATTCCATGGTATTTACCAGAAGATATTAAGAGATTTAAGGATTTGACAATGGGTCATCCTGTGATAATGGGTAGAAAGACTTTTGAATCAATTATTTCTTATTTAAAAAAACCTCTCCCAGGGAGAGTAAATATAGTAGTAACAAGAAATCCAGATTTTGCCTATGATGGAGTAATTGTTTGTAAATCTATTGACGAAGCAATAGAAAAAGCTTTAAATATTGATAAAAATGAGATTCTAATCGGGGGAGGAGAACAAATATTTAATAGCACAGTAGATATGGCTGACAGACTGTATCTGACAATAATTAAAGGAGACTTTAAGGCTGATACATTTTTTTCTCATGCAGATAAATTTAAAAAAGTTGTGTCAAAAGAAGAAAAAAGTTATAAAGGAATCAACTTTACATTCCTGACTCTGGAGAGGCAGTCTTAAACAAAACTTCTTCTGTTTCTTCCATATCACACAAAAAGCTAAAAACAATATCTTTTTCTGATACTAATTCTGAAGAGGCCGTGGTTTCATTGATTATATCGAGCTTTGAAGGATATAGGAATTCTAAATCGCATAATTTGCTTTCATACTTTTCAAAATCAGATAAATCTATAGACGGAGATGGGCTAGGAGTAGTGGTTAGGCGAAGAAGTGATACTTCAGTGTTTGTTTTTTCAATTCGTTGTCCGTAACGGATTCCAACAATAAAAAATAATATTAAAAGTAAGGCAGTAATTAAAAAATATGGGCCACGACGGGACATAAGGAAAGTATACAATACTAACTTAAAACTTAAAATTCAAAAGTCAAAATTTAACTTATAATTCAAAACTTTTTAGTTTTTAGTTGCAGTTTTGCATTTTGAGTTATGACTTTTGAGTTATGTTCCCGCTTGACAAATCAAAATACAGTTTTGTATACTAGTATCAGATCCTCCTGATGAGTATAAAGCAATTTGAAAACTTTTTCTTTACGCTATCAGAAACTAGGGTAAGTCCGATGTTTCATCGGGTAATGAGAGGTTGTATTTGATAACTAAATTCTAGTTATCAGTCGCTTCTCCCCATTGCTTTCGCAGGGAAAAAGTTTCCTTACCATCTTGTCAGAGGGGATCATTTGGTTATAATTAGCTCTCAATTTATTTTAGTACTTCGCAATTTATGTTAGATAAGGGAAAGCTTCAAGAAAATGAAACAGTTAAGGATGAGTCTTCTGAGTTAAAGGAAGAGGTAATTGATATGGAAAAAGTACTTACAAAACAAGAAGAAAAGCCAATAATTGCAAAAGAACCAGAGGTTAGGAGACCAGCTAGCGCTTTAGAAGAGAGATTAAAAGACGATTTAAAAATAAGCTATTTGGCTAGTGGAGTTTTGGATATTACATCAGGAGGATATGGATTTTTAAGGCACGATTATTCAATAAATCCTCAAAAAGATATCTATGTTTCAACATCACAAATCAGAAGATTTTGGCTAAGGAAGGGTGATTTAATAGAGGGATTAGCACGACCTCCCAAAGAAGGGGAAAGGTTTCACAGCTTACTTCTTATAAAAAAGATAAATGATGCTGAGATGGATGAGGAAAAAAGTAGACAAAGAAAACAGTTTGACTATCTGACTTCAATACATCCTGATAAACAAATTAATCTTGAAACAGACACAGATATCATTTCAACGAGGATAATAGATCTTATTGCTCCAATAGGATTTGGTCAAAGAGCATTAATTGTATCTCAACCAAAAGCAGGTAAGACAACATTTCTAAAAGACATCGCTTTATCAATAAGTAAAAACTATCCTAAAGTGAAGTTAATGGCTTTATTAATTGGGGAGAGGCCGGAAGAGGTTACAGAGATTAAAAGATTTATAGAAGGAGAAGTTGCGGCTTCAAATTTTGACGAATCTCCTAAACAACAAGTAAAAGTAGCAAATTTAGGACTGGAAAGGGCTAAAAGACTTGTAGAGATGGGTGAAGATGTAGTTATATTGCTTGATTCCATTACAAGGCTTGCTCGGGCATTTAATTTATCTGTTTCTAGTACAGGTAGGACTTTATCTGGTGGTTTTGATCCATCTGCGCTTTTTCCCGCGAAGAAATTTTTGGGAGCTGCTAGAAATTTTGAAGAAGGTGGAAGTGTAACTATAATTGGAACAGCTTTAGTAGGTACGGAATCAAGAATGGATGATCTTATTTATGAAGAGTTTAAAGGTACTGGCAATATGGAAATTCACCTTGATAGAAGTCTTGCAGACAAAAGAATCTTCCCAGCTATAGATATAGAAAGATCAGGCACAAGACATGACGAGCTATTATTTGATGAGGAGCGTAATAAAGAGGTAACAACTCTACGAAGAATGCTTTCATTACTATCTCCTGAGGAGAGAATTACCGTTATGATTGATAAATTGTCAACTTCGAAAGATAATAAAGAGTTTCTCGCTAACTTAAAATCTGCTAAAAACTTCAAAAGATAAGCCTTCTATAACTATTGCTTAACTATAGCCTTCTGCATCAAAAGCAATCAAATATTCAAAAAAGCAGTGTTGTAATGATTTTCAGATTCAAAATAATAACCAAGATACAATAATCAAACCACAACGTCATCCTGAACAAAAGCCTTTTGTTGTCCTGAAAAGTCCTTATGTCATCCTCGCGAATGCGGGGATCCAGTGCAACGCTATGGTTCTGGATTCCCAGTCAAGCTGGGAATGACAGTGGGGTGATCAGAATGACAAGGTTCGGTTATTGGTTATTTATTTGTTGACAGAGTCAACAAATACTGTATACTACTATCTAGTATGTTAAAGCAAAGAATAAATCGACTTGTAGGCCAACTTCGCGGAATTGAAAAAATGATAAGCGAAGATAGGGATTGTAGTGAGATACTTCAGCAGATTACAGCAGTCAAAAAGGCTATTAATGGACTATCTAAAGAAGTAGTCATATCTGATGTCTGTAAATTTATTGCAAAAAGCGATTCAAAGAGGGTTGAAAAAGTAATTGAAAGAGCGATAAACATATAAATTCCATATTCAATATTTTTTATTGTAAAATTAGGTAGTTAATAGTTATTTAGAAGCTTGATACCGAATTTTTTTGACTTTGTGGGAGCCCTACCTCTCTCTATTAGTTCGAGGGTCCCAAATCGCAAATAAATTGATATCTTCGCTTCTTTCTTATTTTTTTAACTCGTTAACTCGTTAACTCGTTAACCCGTTAATTAAATAATTATTAAATTTATGTCTAAAGTTGAGGATGTCATTATAATTGGTAGTGGTCCGGCTGGGCTTGCAGCAGCCGTATATAATTCAAGAGCGAGCCTAAATCCCTTAGTTTTTGGCGGAGCTCCTTATGGAGGTCAACTCATGCTCACTTCAGATGTTGAGAATTACCCAGGATTTGAGTCAGTATTAGGACCTGAATTAATCGAAAAAATGCGTGCCCACGCTAAAAAATTTGGATCTAATATCATTGATAAAAATATTACAAAAGTTGATTTTTCTAAGAAACCTTTTGAGTTATATAGTTCAGAAGAGAAGCATTTATCAAAAGCTGTCATTATTACAACAGGAGCTAAAGCAATATGGCTTAATTTAGAATCTGAAACGCGATTAAGGGGAAAAGGAGTGTCAGCATGCGCCACATGTGATGGGTTTTTCTTTAAAGATAAAGAGATCGCGGTAGTTGGCGGTGGAGATTCTGCTATGGAAGAAGCTCTTTATCTTACAAAGTTTGCCTCAAAAATATACATTATTCATAGAAGAGATGAATTTAGGGCTTCGCAAATAATGCAAGATAGAGTTAAAAAACATCCTAAAATAGAAATTTTATGGAACACAGAAGTAGAAGAGGTGCTTGGAAAGGAAAAAGTTGAAGGAATAAAGCTTAAAAAAACGCCCCCTGTCATTCCCGCGGAAGCGGGAATCCAGAGCGGACTGGATCCCCATCTCCATGGGGATGACAAAGTAGGTTCTGGGGATGACAATGGAGCCGTTGGGGATGACAAAAAGGAATTTCGAGTTTTGCCTGTTAGTGGTGTGTTTATAGCCATTGGTCATAAGCCTGATACAGACGTATTTAAAGGAGAGATAGAACTAGATGAA
>JBBEDP010000006.1:0-8943 GCA_040881235.1 Patescibacteria group bacterium | reverse complement strand
ATAAATAAAAAAAATGTGGGTAATCTCGGTCTTATCAAAAATACGATTATTCAAAATTTTGAAATATCTGACTTAGTTTATGCAGCTGAGTTAAATTTGAAAGACATTATTGAAAATTCAAAATTGCTCCCTGAATATAAAAAAATTACCCAATACGCTGTAATTAAACTCGACCTTACAACAAAGGAAAGCAGTTATGAGTCATTTAAAGAAAAGGCTTTCTCAGCATCAAAACACTTAATAGATGTAAAGCTAGAAAGTAAGTATAAAGACAATACAACATTTCGATTATTTTTCTCTTCATTTGAAAAAAATCTAACAGAAAAAGAAGCGAAGGAAGAACTTGAAAAGATAAAAAACGCATTAATGAATTAATCTGTGACGTCGGTTTTTATGCCAATTTTGATGGTGCTTTCTGCTTTCTTATCTTTTTCGTTTGTAACTTCAACCTTTAATTCATGCACTCCGTCTGGTAGATTCAAATTTTCTTTTATCTCATCTCTATCACCACTATAAGATTTGACTTCGCTTCCATCAACAAACAGTTTTGCTGATTTTATATTTTCAATAGATGTAATTCTAATCGTGACCTCAACATTATTACTATCTATTTTCTGTTTATCAGATGGCGACCTGAATGAAACCACTACCGAATCAGAATTCTCTGTAGATTTTTCTGTAGGGTAATGATATTTGGCATCTCCTTGACCTCTTGACCACGCATCAATTGCTTCCTGCCATCTGTTAACGCCATCAGTTGAGACTGGATCACTCTCTGTAATCACTATAAACTCTCTCTCATCATAATTCCCACTTCTAATCTCAACGTCATTTGCTAAATTACCAGTAGATCTTGAAATATTAAGTTTCTTATAAAATGGCGATACTTCTTTTGGCTCTGTTCCTTCGATAAAGTATTCCGATCTTGTTGGATAGCCTTCTTTTGGTAAACCACCCAAGTAGGCGTCGACTGTAAGAGCCTTAACTTTTGACGGCTGGTCAATAATACCGTCATCATAATCTTTCAAAAGGGTTGTCATAATCTTATTCCAAATAGGTGAAGCACCTGTAACGCCAGATGCAATAGAAGCGTCCATCGGAGAATTGTCATTATTTCCAACCCACACACCCGCTGTTATTCCTTTAGTATATCCCACAGTCCAGTTATCTCTTTTATCATTAGTTGTACCTGTTTTTACAGAAACAGTTTTGCCAGAAATATTCAGAAATGAATTTGTACCAAACGCAGCAGATCTCGCTATATTATCCGATAAGATATGAGAGATGATAAATGACGTTTCTTCACTAAAAACCCTGCTTTGGTTAGCTTTTTTTGCCTTAAAAATAGATTTCCCTCTACTGTCCTTTATCTCTAAAATTCCGTTCTCTTCAAGATAAGTTCCTCCTCTTGCAAAGCTCGAATAAGCGGTCGTTAAGTCTAGTAGTCTAACCTCACCGCCTCCAAGCGTTAGAGCAAGGCCAAATCTATTTAGATTAGCTTGCGTTGGAGCAAGAGTTTCAAGACCCAAATCCTGTGCTTTTTGTAAAAAATCTTTGATTCCTACTAGAGCAAGCATTTTAACAGCTGGTACATTAATAGAGTTTGCGAGAGCAAATCGTATTTGTACAGGACCTCTAAAAGTATTGTCATAATTTACAGGAACATATTCATCCTGACCTTGGTTTGGAAATACTGTACTTAAGTCCATAATTACAGTAGATGGTGTATAGCCCTTCTCAAGAGCAAGAGCGTAAGTCAATGGTTTAATTGCAGAACCTGGCTGTCTTAATCCAGTCGCAGCGTTAAATCTGCCAAACTCTGTATTATTAAAATCATAAGATCCAACCATTGCTAGGATTTCTCCAGTTTGTGAATCTAACACTACTGCCGCACCGTTTCCGACATTTGCTCCCTTAAGCTTTTTTATTTCCCCATTAACTATTTTTTGTGTTTGAGTCTGAGCGTCTAAAGATAGGGTAGTAGTTACCTTTATTCCTTGGTCTAATATTTTAGTACCAAATTCCTCTTCAATAAGCTCTCTTATATAAAAAACAAAATGTGGCGCATTGATACTAAGATTTGGCGCTTCAAATTTAAGTTTTTCAAGAGTAACTAAGGCTGACTCCTCTTCTTTTTTAGTAATATATTTATCCTCTCGCATTCTCCTTAGTACATCTTTTGACCTTTGTTTCCAAGAATCATTTCTTCCGTAAAAAGGAGAATAAACATTAGGACGTTGCGGCAACCCTGCAAGAAATGCAGATTCCACAATACTTAAATCTTTTGGCGCTTTATCAAAATATCCTTTTGCAGCAGACCCAACACCCCAAAAACTACCACCATATGGCGCTTCGTTAAGATACATTTGAAAAATTTCATCTTTAGTATATCTTTGCTCAACCATCACAGCAAGAATTATCTCTTTTACTTTTCTTGGGATAGTTTGCTGAGGTGTAAGCAGTACATTCTTGATTAACTGTTGTGTAATTGTAGATCCACCCTGTATTTCTCTTTTAAATACGATATTTATTACCGCTCTTAAAATTCCTGTTTGAGATATTCCTTTATGCTTATAAAAGTTTTTGTCTTCAATAGCTATTGTGGCATTCTTTAGATGCTCTGAAACATCCTTCAGCTCGATCGGAACTCTGTTTTTGTCTTTATATGTCTCAAATAAAATCTCTCCTTCTCTGTCATAAAAAACAGATGAGGCGCTGCTTGCCTGCGACAATTTACCAGGGGCAGGTAAATCTTTTGCAAACCAAGCAAAACCTAAAAAAGTGAATATTAATCCACCCAATATTATTACAGAAGCATAAAATATCAATTTTTGTTTGCGCTTTTGTTTTCCATACTTAGCTCTGAATTGGAGCCTCCGTGATTGAAATTTCATAGAAATAATTATATCATCTTATCTATAATCAAGTGAAAATTGTCAGGAAAATATTTAAGCCTAAAAATCTAATAACCTTTGTAATTATTGTGTCAGCAATCGTATTATTGTTCACTTCATTTGCTCCTTTCTTTTTTTTGAGGTAAATTAAAGCAATGTTAAACACGTCAGTAGATAATCTTCCCTACACTAGCATTCTTACTATAAGAAAATTGAGATCTTTAGGAATTAAAAGCTATTGGGATTTGATAAATTATTTTCCGTTTAGATACGATGATTTTACACAAGTTTCAAATATCGATAAAACACAAGCAGGAGAACAAATTACTATCAAAGGACAAATTCAATCTGTAAAATCCGAATTTACACGAGGTCGACTTAATATACAAAAAGTAGAAGTATTTGATGGCACTGATAAAATAACTCTGGTTTGGTTTAATCAATATTATTTAATAAGGCTCTTTAAACAAGGCGGATATTTGAGCGTTAGCGGAGAGATCAAGATTAAAGGAAAGCAAAAACAAATGTTTCCAAAAACCTATGAGCTTTTAAGATCGCTTGACCAAGAAACACTTCATACAGGAAGACTGGTTCCTATTTACCCTGAAAAACGAGGACTATCATCAAGAACGCTCAGAGAAAAAATTTTCTATGTCTTGCAACATGCTGATTTTGCCGATGTTGAAATTTTTCCCAATTCTATTATTAAAAAATATAATCTCATATCCTCAGATACATCCTATAGACAAATTCATTTTCCAAAAGATAATATTTCGGCACAAACTTCAAGACAGAGACTTTCTTTTGACGAATTATTTATAGTTCAGCTCGCAGCTCAAATTGTTAGAGACAATTGGAAAAAAGAAAAAACAGGTCACAAATTAAACATAAAGAAATATAACAAAGAAGTAAGTCGATTTATAAAATCACTACCATTTGAATTAACAAAAGCGCAAAAGAGGTCAACAAAAGAAATGCTTGAAGACTTGTCAAAAGAAAATCCTATGAATAGATTTCTTCAAGGAGACGTTGGCGCAGGTAAGACCGTAGTTGCTGCAATAGGCTGTTTGATTTCTTATTTAAACGGATTTCAGTCTCTTTTTATGGCACCAACTGAAATTCTAGCAAGTCAACATTATAAAACTTTAACCGAATTATTTTCAAATTCCAAAAAATCTCCAAATATATCCTTAATATCTGGATCTATAAAAACAAGTAGAGAAGAGCTTACAAAATCAGATATTGTTATCGGAACTCACGCTTTATTTACACAAAAACTAGAATATCAAAAAGTCGGATTTGTAGTAATTGATGAACAGCATAGATTTGGAGTAGTTCAAAGAGCACAGCTTAAAGAAAAAGGAATAAGTCCACACCTTCTAACAATGACTGCAACTCCGATTCCAAGAACCGCAGCGCTTACCTTGTACGGCGAACTCGACCTTTCCGAACTTGACGAAATGCCAAAATATAAAGCCAAAACTATGACATATTATGTGCCAAAGAAAAAGAGAAAGAAGATGTATCAGTGGATAAAAGATAAAGTCATTTCTGAAAAAACTCAAGTTTTTATAATTTGCCCTTTGATTGAAGAATCAGAACACGAAACTATGAAGTCTGTGAAAGCGGCAACTAAAGAATACGAAAGACTTTCTCAAAAAGTTTTTTCAGACCTTAATGTAGATCTACTTCACGGCAGAATGAAATCTAAGGAAAAAGAAAAGGCTATGGAAAAGTTTAGAAATAACAAAACTCAAATTCTGGTATCAACTTCTGTTGTTGAAGTTGGAATTGATATTAAAAATGCAACAATAATGGTAATTGAAGGAGCAGAAAGATATGGATTAGCACAGCTTCATCAGTTAAGAGGACGTATCGGTAGGGGATCGGTAGATTCCTATTGTTTGATTTTTTCTGAAAAAGAAAATCCAAGAATTGAATCAAGATTAAAGTTTTTTGCAAAAAATAACAACGGTGCTAAAATCGCTGAATATGATCTACAAAATAGAGGATACGGAGAACTTTTTGGTACTAAACAACATGGCCTTTTTGAACTTAAAATAGCCTCACTTACAGATTTTAAAACAATAAGAAATTCAAAAACTGCTGTGCAAGAAGTGCTTAAACTAAAATCAGTAAGTAACCTTGGTGAAAAAATAAAACAGCGATTGAGTCAATATAATATCGAAAGAATCGCTAGAGACTAGTTTATTAAAATGCTGTAGTTAATTGATATATTGGAGTTATAACCGAAAGTACTAAAAAGGCAACTCCAATACCCAAAAGCACAAGTACAGCTGGTTCAATTAATGCTGTCATTGTTTTAATAGCTGACTCTGACTCAAATTCGAAATACTTTGACAGTCTAAAAAGAGTTTCGTCCAAATGACCTGTATTTTCTCCAACAATAGACATTTGTACGAGTATTGGAGGAAACACTTCTTCTGTTGAGAGTGCATTTCCAAGAGATTTGCCTTTTTCAATTTTACGATAAACCTCTTTAAAAGACTCTTTATAAACTGTATTATTTGTAGTTTCTACAACAATATTTAAAGCGTCAAGAATTGATACCCCAGATCCTATTAATATTGATAAAGTTCTTGTTCCGTCAACCAGAGCCGCCATTTTTACAATGTTGCTTATAAATGGTATTCGAAGCACTACAGTGTCTAGAACTTTTTTTCCAACTGGCGTTTTAAAATATACTCGAATAGAAATAATAATTCCTACAACTACAACTATGATTATAGGCCAGTAGGTACTTGAAAAAGTTGATATCGCCAATAATATTCTCGTATTAAGAGGCAGTTCAATATCAAAGTCGCTATATAGCGTCAACATTCGAGGTATTACGAAAGTAATCATCACAAACATCACAATAATCATCGCCGAGACAACAATCGCAGGATATATTAGCGCTCCCTTTAACTTTCCCCTAAACTCTCTTTCTTTTTCAAGATTTTCAGCAAGCCTGAGCAAAATATCGCTTAATTTTCCTGATGCCTCACCTGACTTTATTAAAGAAATATATAAATTAGGAAAATATTTAGGATAATTTTTTAATATTGTTGAAAAGGGTATTCCTCCTTTAATTTGTTTATCAATGTCAGTAATCAAATCTTGAAGAGGTGGTTTTTTTATTTGCTTTTTTAAGATATCAAGCGCGTCAACCAATGTTAAACCGGCGTTAAGCATTATCGCTAATTGCCTAGTAAAATCAACAATATCAGAAAATGTAATTCTGTTAAATAATTCGTCAAAAAAAGTTATTTTTGAGCGTGCCTTTGTAATTGAAATTGGAAAATAATCATTTTCCTGAAGGTATTTCATTACACTTCCTTCCGAATCAGCTTCAAGCTTTGCAGTAATTCTTTTATTATCTTTTATTGCCTTATATATGAAGAGCATTTTTTTAAATGGCTAAATATTTTTTAAGTTCTTTTGGTCGAATAGCATATGTATTTGCAGTTTCCGCAGAAATTTTTCCTTCTCTTACAAGAGCTGCTAAGTATTTTTCAAAATAAATCATTCCTTCAGCTTCAGAGGTTTGTAAAACATTATCCAGTAAAAATGGCTTACCGTCTCTTATAATTGTTGAAACAGCTGGACTATTAAAAAGCATTTCAACAGATGCTATTCGACCTCTTATATCTTGTCTTGGTAATAATCGTTGGGTAATTACGGCACGAAGTACAGATGCAAATTGCGTTCTAATTTGGTTTTGTTGGGTTGATGGAAACATATCTATTAACCTACTTATAGTTTCTGGCGCTGATATGGTGTGAAGAGTAGAGAATACCAAGTGTCCAGTCTCTGCAATGGTCAAAACGTGTTGCGCTGATTCGAAGTCCCTAATCTCTCCAACAAAAATAACATCAGGATCTTCACGCAAAACAGATCTTAAAGACATACTCCACGAATGTGTATCTTGATGAAGCTCTCTTTGAGTAACAATAGCTTTTGCATATGGAAAAACAAACTCTATCGGATCTTCAATCGTAACAATGTGTTTTGATTGAGTAAGATTTATCTTGTTAATTAGCGCAGCAAGAGTTGTACTTTTGCCCTCTCCAGTTGGCCCTGTTACAAGCACTAATCCACTAGAATATTCAGTAATATCGTTAAATTTTGATGGTAATTCAAGCTCTTCAATACTTTTTATTTTTTTAGGTATTAATCTAAATGACGCTGATAGTGTATTTCTAGAATAATATAAATTTACTCTAAATCTGTTCTCCTTATACTCGTAACCTATATCCAGTTCTTTATTAGCATATAAGCTTTCTTTTTGTTCGTCATTAAGAATGCTTGTTACAATTGAATCTGTACTATCTTTTGTAAGTAGTGGCAAAGTTGTAAGCTGATACAAAGCTCCATCTATCCTAATTGCAGGATAATAATTTGTTACAAGGTGTATATCTGAAGCCTTTCTTTCTATAGCAAGCTCCAATATTTGATTAATATCCATAATTTAAATTTCCGCCACTCTTATAACTTCTTCAAGAGTTGTTATGCCAGCCAATGCTTTTATGTAACCATCTTGTTTCATATTAATAAGGCCTTCATTTATAGATTGAGTATAAATATCTTTGGCATTAGCTTCTTGTAAGATTAATTTATTAATTGATGGGGTAACTTTTAATACTTCAAAAATACCAATTCTTCCATAATATCCTGTATCTCCACACTCTACGCAGTTTCCCTTTCCTTTATAAAGCTTAATTCTGCCTTGCTCTTTAAACAATTTTGGTAATAAATCACCAAGGACTTCTTTAATGTTCTGTTGCACATTTTGATCAGGTATAAACTCTGTTTTGCAATGATCACAAATTTTTCTTACTATTCTTTGAGCCAATGCTGCGTTAAGCACTGAAGCAATAAGAAATGGTTCTCCTCCAAGATCAATTAGTCTTGGTATCGCTGTTGCCGCATCATTAGTATGAAGGGTTGAAAAAACCAAATGTCCTGTTAATGCAGCCTGAATCGCTAATCTGGCTGTTTCTTTATCACGTATTTCTCCAACTAGTATAATATTTGGATCTTGTCTTAGAAAAGAACGGAGTCCATTTGCAAATGTTAAGCCAGCTTGTGGATTAATTTGAACTTGATTGATACCAGGAATTTGATATTCTACAGGATCTTCAAGAGTTACAATGTTTACAGAGTGTTTATTCAGCCTTGATAATATTGAGTAGAGTGTAGTAGTTTTACCAGAACCAGTCGGTCCTGTAACCAAAACGATTCCATAGGGCTTTAGTATAGCCTCTTCTATATCATTATACTGTGGACCTCTTAATCCGAGATCTGAAAGTGGGGGAATACCTCCTGTTTTTTTGAGAAGCCTCATAACGATTTTCTCTCCATGAACAGTAGGAAGTGACGACACACGAAGATCAACCTCTTCCTCACCAAGTTTAAAGTTAAATCTTCCATCCTGAGGGATTCTTCTTTCATCGATTTTCATCTCCGAAAGAATTTTTATTCGTGATATTAAAGCGTCATGAATAGTTTTTGGTAAGACTAACTTCTCTTGTAAAATTCCGTCGATTCTATACCTAACTCTAGTTTTTAGCTCTTCAGCTTCTATATGAATATCAGAAGCTCTGCTCTTTACTGCAAATTCAAGAATTGTTGATACAATTTTAGCAATAGGCGCTTCCTTAATAACACTTCCTATATCTTCTATTACTTTTTTTTCTACAGGTGTTTTATACTCTTTTAAGGCTTCAGTTACCTCCGGAGATAATCCTTTTGAATAAGAAGAATCTATATAGTTTTTTATTACATTCTTATCTGCCAAAGCTAAAATCACTCTTTTTCCTGATTTTTTTTCTATAAATTCACTATTTTTAGAGTTAATAGGGTCGTCGGTAGCTACATATAAAGAATCTGACTTTGGATCAAGCTTAAAGGGTAAAACGTTCAAATTTTTTGCTATTGATTCTGGAATCTGACTAATTGCTTGAGGATCAACAGGAGAACTTTCCAAGTCAACATATGCTACGTTTTGTGTTTGCGCTGCGGCTTTAACAACCTCTGCTTTATTTAG
>JBBEDP010000005.1:0-1507 GCA_040881235.1 Patescibacteria group bacterium | reverse complement strand
CTCGTGCTTCGAATTTCGTGCTTCGTGTTTACTTTAATTCGACTTTTGCTCCTGCTCCTTCAAGTTTTGCTTTTGCTTCTTCTGCAGCTTCTTTCTTTACTTCTTTAAGTAATTCTTTAGGTGCGGATTCTACTAATTTTTTAGCTTCCATGAGTCCAAGATTTTGATCTATTTCTCGAACTGCTTTAATGACGGCTAGTTTGTTTGCTCCTGCTTCTGCAAGAACTACTGTAAACGTAGATTTTTCCTCTTGTGGTGCTTCTTCTGCGCCTGCTGCTGCTCCTGCTTGTGCTGGTGCTGCCATAGGTGCTGAGGTTACTCCAAATTTATCTTCCATATATTTAGCAAGATCTGCAAGTTCTAAAGCTGTTAATCCTTCAATTTCTTTTGCGATTTTTTCTAGTTTTGTGGATAGTTTATTTTCTTCAGCCATTATTACTCACCCCCTCTGTATTTGACGATGTCAATTTTTCACTTTTTAATACATTAATAATTCTTGAAATAGGAGCTTGGAGGGTTGAGTAAAATCTTGACGAGGGGTATTTAAACATGTATATAAGTTTTGAAATAAGTTGATCGCTTGATGGTAATGCTGCGATTTTTGAAAGTTTGTCTGATTGGTATAGTTCTCCGTCAATAAACCCAAATTTAAATGAAATATTTTCGTTTGTTTTAGAAAAGTCAAGTATTGCCTTTAGAGCTCCAGAATAATCTTTGTCAAGACTTAAAAAAGCTGTTTTATCTTTTAAACTTTCCGATTGCTTTCGTGCTTCATCATACTTCTTATTCTTTACTGCGAGTTTAGCTAATGATTTGCTAAAAATTGTATTTTTAACAACTTTAATTTTGGCAGAAAGTTTTCTTACGCTTTTTCTGAGTTCTTCAAGATTTTGATGTGGTATGTTACCAAAACCAATAAGTGCGAAGTTTGGAGATTGCGTAATAATTTCTTGAAGCTTGTCTACTTGTTCTATTTTTTTTGTACTTGTCATATTTCACTTGTTGATCTTAATAGTTGATCAAACTCCTCCAGGAGATGTATATCTTACTATCTAGCCTGCTAGATAAGCCTGAAGTCTTGGTGATTTTTTATTATATCAGATTTCGCCCAAAAGTTCCTTTAAAGTCTTTGGTCTATTTTCGTTTGAGTCTCTTTCTCTTTTTTTCTTAGCAGGCATTGCCTCTTTCATTTTTTTAGCAATAGCTTCTTTCTTTTGGAATTCTTCTACTCTTCCCTTAGTGTCAATGAATCGATGTTCTCCTGTAAAGTAAGGATGACAGCTTGAACATACCTCAACATTTAAGCTTTGTTTTGTGGACCTTGTGGTAAATGATTTGCCACAAGAGCAAACGACTTGTACGTCGTTGTAAATTTGTGGGTGAATATTAGCTTTCATAAGCCACAATTTTAGCAAAATAACGACATATTAGCAACCAAAAATTTAGAAGCTTGATACCGAATTTTTTATTCGACAAAGGAGCCCTACCACTTCGTGGATCCCCGCTC
>JBBEDP010000004.1:0-1511 GCA_040881235.1 Patescibacteria group bacterium | reverse complement strand
TATTTCCGTCTTCTTCTCCATAAGTAAAATAAAGGTAAACATAATTATTTTCTTCAAAATCCGGATGAATAGTGATTCCATGAAGGCCTCCCTCTCCAACTTGCCTGACATCGGAAATTGTAGCAACGACGCTTTCTTGAACCTCTCCATCTTTTGATACAAGTCTTACCGTACCTTTTCTTTCAGTAACCAATAAGTCACCATTGGGTAGAAAAACTATTGACCAAGGAACATCTAGGTTTTCTGCAAAAATTTCAATTTGCTCAAAATTCTGTTTTTCGTCAGTTAACTCCTCTACTACCCTATCAATAACGCTTTCTGTTTTAGAACGAATATTTTCTTCGTTTGAAAGAATGAAATAAAAATATGTAAGAACACCAGCAATAATCAAAAGAATTGTTAATGAAATAATATTTTTCTTTTTCATAGATTTTTTTTAAAAAAGTCAACTGTTCTTTGCATAGCGGAATTAAAACTAGAACCTGTTATATTGTGACCTCCACTACTATACTCATAAAATTCATGAGATATAGACGTGTTATCTAAAATATCATTTAAATTACTACTATATCTAATATTAACAACATTATCGTCTGATGCATGATGCAACTGAATTGCCGTCTCAACTCCATCAAGGAAGTTGGTAGCTGGAACCTTACTCCAAAAAGAACTACTTGAGTCAAATTCGCCGTGTGTATCAAAAAGCTGCTGTCTTCTTGCACTACGTCTTGTTGACATGCTAGGCGGTCTATATGAATTATCATTTAATCTATATTCTTGAAAGTCCTCATAAGTATAGACAGCTCCTGCCCATATAACAGCGGCGGGAATATCAGGTCTTGCAGCAATAGATCTCAAAATCACATTACCTGCCATGCTATGACCCCAAAACCCGATTCCATCTGGATTTACAAAATCGGCTGATTGAAGAGCAGCTCTTGCGTTCAAAGCATCGATAATATAGTCCTCTGAGTAATAGGCGCCACCAGGTTCTCCCTCAGAATTTCCATGGCCTCGTAAATCAATTTTAAAAACAACAAAGCCATTTCTAGCCAAAAAATTCACGTGGTCAACATATCTTGTAAGAGTCAAATAAGTTGAGGGAGCTATATACCCATGTATAAAAATAATTGCTGGCCAACCATTCAAAGGTTGTTCTCCTTCTGGGATTGTAAGTAACCCGTTAACTCTTAGACCATCTGAATCATAATTTGTAAGATAAGATGTGAAATTTGAATTTTGAGACGTTTGCTCTAAATCTCCAAGTTCACTTTCATAAGATCTATTTTTAACATAAGGAATTGTCATTTCCTTAAATGGCTCATCTACAACTTTTTCAGCAGGATTAAGGCTTTGAGAAATATTTTTTATTGGATTTGAAATTAAAGGCTTATCATTTATCAAAAAGAATATGCCAAATCCTAATCCAATACCAAGTAATGCAAGAGATGTTTTAAACAACACTTTTTTATTCTTAGACCTCAGATATAGCATCTTATAACATTATAAAA
>JBBEDP010000003.1:0-1526 GCA_040881235.1 Patescibacteria group bacterium | reverse complement strand
AGCCCCACAAGCGGAAGATCCTTCTAAGTATTACGAATATACAAAAGTGATTAAGCAGCTTGATTCTAAGACGGATTTTGTAATTGATGAAAAGTCTAGATCGGCGAACCTTACAGATGATGGAATAAGTAAAATAGAAAAAATATTGGGCACTTCAAATATATACGAAAAAGACTTTGACACACTTTTTCACATAGAAGCGGCTTTAAAGGCTGAAGCGCTTTTTAAAAATAATAAAGAATACATAGTAAAAGATGGACAAGTTGTTATCGTGGATGAGTTTACAGGAAGATTGCTTGAAGGAAGAAGATTTTCTGAAGGCATTCATCAAGCAATAGAAGCTAAGGAAGGGGTAGAAATTCAAAAAGAATCAAAAACACTCGCGACGATTTCTTTGCAGAACTACTTTAGAAAATACAAAAAATTAGCAGGAATGACAGGAACAGCGGCAACTGAAGCAGATGAGTTTAGCAAGATATATGGAGCTGAGGTGCTTGTAGTCCCTACAAATATGTCTATGGTTAGAAAAGATTTACCTGACATTATTTATAAAACAGAACCCAAAAAATATGAAGCGATTGCTGAAGCAGCAATAGAAAATTATAAATTAGGAAGGCCGGTGTTAATTGGAACAGCTTCAATTGAGAAAAACGAACTACTTTCGCAGATTTTAACAAGAAAGGGAATACCTCACGAATTATTAAATGCTAAAAATCACGAAAGAGAAGCCCAGATTATTTCTAAGGCAGGTGAAAAGAGGAGTATAACTGTGGCAACAAATATGGCGGGTAGGGGAGTCGATATTGTTTTAGGAGGTATGCAGCCAAGTGAAGATGATTTTAAAGGGTCTAAGGATAAATTTAAAAAAGCAATAAATGATTGGAGAAAAAAACATGAAGAAGTTATAAAGCTTGGAGGATTATCAGTAATAGGAACTGAGAGGCACGAATCAAGGAGAATCGACAATCAATTAAGGGGTAGATCAGGACGACAAGGGGATCCTGGTGAAACTATTTTCTTTGTGTCACTGGAAGATGACTTAATGAGAATATTTGGCGGTGAACAGATATCTAAATTAATGACTTTTTTTAAGCTTCCAGAGGATCAACCACTAACACATCCCATGGTGTCAAAAGCAATAGAACAAGCGCAGGTAAAAGTAGAAGGATTTAATTTTGATATAAGAAAGCATTTAGTAGACTTTGATGATGTATTAAATAAGCAAAGAGAAATTCTATATGAGCTGAGAAGAAAAATACTTATTTTGCCAGAGAAGGATGTGAAAGAATTCAAAAAAACGATATTGAGTTTGACTTCAGAAGAAGTTCAAAGGCTTTTAAATCAATTACCTCAACAGGAAGGAATGGTTAATGACGAGACTATCAAAACTTTCGTTGCAGAGCTAAATCTAATATTTAAAGTAAATGATAAGACAATGGTTGAGTTAATTAATTCAAGAGATCAAATAGCGCTAGGAAAGCTTTTAAATAACACTGCTGAGAAGGAGTTTAATAGTAGAGAAAAAA
>JBBEDP010000002.1:0-1528 GCA_040881235.1 Patescibacteria group bacterium | reverse complement strand
ATATACTTTGTTATGCTTACAAATAATGACCTAAATAGGATAGAAGAAATCGTTTATAGAATTGTAAATGATGTAGTTGATAAAAAGATAGCTGGATTAGAAAATAGGATTGTAAGGAAACTTAATATAATAATCTCACATTTTGAAGGTAAGGATTTAAACATTGAAAAAAGAGTTGAAAGAATTGAAAAGCATCTAAACTTGAGCAATTAAAGACACCTCGGGGGTCCTCCTTCGCATGAAGCTTCGGAAGGATAAATTGCGTGGGCTGATAGGGGGCTCTGGGTAATAATAGATTCTATCGCTCCTTTCGGTCACTCCAGAATGACAAAAATAATTGTATAAATAACTAGTTAATTATACGTTTGCTTTACATTCCGGGAATGTAAACCCGCCTCTCCCACTTCGCAAGGTACCATACGGTAACCTTGCTACGTAGGGACGCAGTGGAGTGGACCAAAGTGATAGGGTGCTTCGTGTAAGAACGATATCAAATTAGTGAAGAGAAACCTAGAGATATAGTTAACTAGTCAATTAGGCATACTGTGAAGCAAGCTTTGGGATGAGCTTGGTTATAGAGAAAGCTTTTAAATTATGCTGCAAATTTGTGCCTTTTTGTGTTAAAATATGAAGCTAATGGACAATGATTTTTTAGTGGTGGAAGGCGAAGTTGTTGAAAACCTTCCGAACACATTATTTAAAGTGAAATTGGATAATTCGGAAAAAATAATTTTATGTTATTTATCAGGAAAAATGAGAAAACATTATATAAAAATATTACCTAGTGATAGAGTTAGAATTGAGATCTCGCCTTATGACAAGGATAGAGGCAGGATTGTTTATAGGGTATAAAAATGAAAGTAAAATCTTCTGTAAAGAAAATGTGCATAAATTGTAAGATAGTAAAACGAAAAGGTAGGCTTTATATTATATGTTCAAATCCTAAACATAAACAAAAACAAGGATAAATAAAATATGGTTAGATTACTTGGATTAAATATAGACGATGGATTAAAAGTAGATTTTGCGCTTACTTCAGTTTACGGAATCGGTTGGACTTTAGCAGCAAACATACTTAAAGAGTGTAAAATTGAAAATTCAAAAAGGATGAAAGATCTTAATGAAGATGATTTAAAGAGAATAATTAAATTTGTAGAAGAAAATTATCAAGTTGAGGGTAATCTTAGAGAAAAACAAGCTGACAATATAAAAAGACTTAAAGATATAGGATCATACAGGGGTTTGAGACACTCAA
This sequence comes from Patescibacteria group bacterium, assembly GCA_040881235.1. Lineage (GTDB taxonomy): Bacteria > Patescibacteriota > Microgenomatia > UBA1406 > GWC2-37-13 > JBBEDP01. The sequence continues at coordinate 273 of JBBEDP010000002.1, read as the reverse complement.
GGGGTCTTCCTTTAAGAGGGCAGCGTACTAAATCTAATGCTAGAACAAAAAGAGGTAAGAGAAAAACAGTTGGCGCATTGAAGAAAGAAGAGTGGGCAAAAATGGGCGGCGCACCTGCTCAGCCAGAGAGTACAAGTAAATAAAAAGCTATGAAAAAAACTAAATCAAATAAAAAAGATAAAATTGTTGAAAAAGGACGAATTTATGTCGTTGCTACTTTTAATAATACACATATTACTGTCACAGACGATAAAGGAAGCGCTATAGTTGCAG
>JBBEDP010000001.1:0-1555 GCA_040881235.1 Patescibacteria group bacterium | reverse complement strand
CCTCTTTGCTAAGAAAATGTTCATCCGATTACTCTTCCTCTTCAACGCAAAATCAGACTATATCATACTATGACACCACAAATTTGTCAATATTTAGCCTTCGTTTCTCGCAAATTGACCTATGTCTTTTGACCTCTTAAATAAAAATTTAAATAAGATTAAAGCTCCTATAAAATAAACAATATTTAATAAAAATGCCATACTAACATAGCTCCAGTTAAGATTTGATGTTCGTAAAGCTTCTCTTGCCGCCTCAAAAATATAGGTTGGTGGAAACAAAAGCGCAATATTTTGTATAGTTTTTGGAAGAATAGATAGAGGATATAAAGCTGCGGTTAATGGCTGAAAAAGGAAAATGATTCCCCATGCAATAGCTTGCACCCTCGTACTGAATCTAAATATAAGACCTAAAATTATTATTCCAGTTGACCACCCAAAAACAACCAAATTAAACAGAATAACTACCAAGTTTATCAAACCAACTTCTAGAATATTGAATTTAAAAAAGAAAAATGCGATTAACGATAGTGTAATTGACATAATGATAATTTTTAAAATCGAAGAAATCATTAATGAAATAAAATATTCGACAATACTGATTGGGCTGACAAATATATTGCTCAAATTTCTTGACCAAATCTCCCAAAGCACTGACACTGACATTGAATATTGAGTAATTCGAAGGCATTCCCACAATATCATACCCAAAATCAAATATTGCGCTCCTATATTTCCTATCGAACTTGATATAAAAGAAGCAATGAAACCAGCTAATAATAGACTTGTAAAAGCAAAGAATGGAATATCAAAAAAAATTTCCAGAGATCTTTTAGAAATAAAATATTCCTCAAGAAGTATGCTTTTAATTCTTCTCCAGCTTATCATTTGTTATTTCTTGCAATTTGTAAAAAGAAATCCTCAAGAGTTGGTTTTTTTACTTCAATATCTGTAATCCACACGCCTAACTTACTTAGTGAAAAAATCAACTTTGGAACTTTTTCCTCTTTTGTATCAATTATTACAATGTTTTTTGTTTGAAACCTAAACTTTAATTTTTCTTTTTTAAAGTATTTTTCCAGTATTTTATTTTCACCATCAAATGTGAGTCTAACCTGCGCCTTTGATATCCTTTTTGTTAATCCGAGAGGAGTATCTTGCGCGATTATCTTTCCTTTATCAAGAAAAATTACCTCGTCACAAATTCTTGTAACCTCTTCCATATCGTGACTTGTATATAAAATTGAGGTATTTTTAGTTTTCCTTAGATTTTCAATTAAGGATAAAAGCTTATCTGCAATATCTGGATCCAAAGACGCCGTTGGTTCGTCCATAAGTATCAACATTGGATCATTTATCAATGCTTTTACAAGATTTACTCGTGTTCTTTGACCTGACGAAAGATCATAATATCTTTGATTTAGAAGAGATGAGATTTCAAAATACTCAACAAGATTTTTTATTTTGTTTCTTGGATTATTAATACTATAAAGATTTGAATAAACCAATAAATTTTCCAAAACAGTTATCTTCCCTTGTAGATTATTAAAAGAAGATG